>JALYZL010000509.1 GCA_030948875.1 Actinomycetota bacterium | reverse complement strand
GCCGGCACGGCGACGACCCCGACGTCGCGGAGAAAACCGCGCGCCGAGCTCGCGCGCGAACCGGCCCGCGCTGCGTCAAGCCCGGCGCGGGCCACGCTGGCCGACGGGCGCCGCTCGGTGAGCCGGTCGAGAAAGGCCGCCGCCGTGTAGTGGGCGTAACCGCCGAACACCTCGTCGGCGCCCTGGCCCTCGAGGAGGACGGGAACGCCGTCCGCTCGAGCCCGCGCCATGATCATCCACATCGGGAACACGGCGGGAGAGAATCCCGGACCGTCCATGTGCCACACGATCCGGCGCAGCACCTCGAGCCAGTCACGGCTCGACGCCTCGACCTCGGCCAGTGCGACGTTGTCATAGGCCGCTGCCGCGATCCTCGCCCAGCTGCGCTCGTCAACGGAGTGCTCGTCGGCCGACCGCTGGTCGGCCTCGTGGCCATAGACCGCCGTGTAGCTGCGCACACCCGCTCCCGTGCGCCGTCGCGCCGCGGCCATGGCATCGAGGATCACCGTCGAGTCGATGCCCCCCGACAGGGTCAACCCGACCGGCACGTCGCTGCGGAGGCGGATCGCCACCGCGTCCTCGAGCACCGAGGAGAACCGCTCGAGCGCATCGGCCTCGTCCCAGACCCCGGTACACGCAGGCGCAGGGTCGGCCCAGTAGCGCTCGATCCGCGGCGCTCGGTCTCCAGGATCGTAGGTCCCCCAGTGACCCGCAGCCAGCGAACGCATGCCCGCGTAGAAGGTTCGCTCGTCGTGCCGCGCGCGCTTCTCGGCCAGGAGGTCGTGGACGGCGCTCTCGTCGACTTGACGCAGGGCCGGGCAGGCGGTGAACAGCGCCTTGGGCTCGGAGGCGATCAGGAGCGATCTGGCGTGGAGCGCGTAGTAGAGCGGCTTGACGCCGAAGCGGTCGCGTGAGAAGAACGCCCGCCGCGACCGCGGATCCCAGATCACGAAAGCCCACATCCCGTTGAAGTGCTCGAGGCAGCCGGTGCCCCACTCGAGGTAGCCACGCAGCAGTATCTCGGTGTCCGAGCTCGACAGGAAGCGGTGGCCGGCTGCCTCGAGCTCTCGCCCCAGCTCGAGGTAGTTGTAAATCTCGCCGTTGTAGGCGATCACCACCCCGGTCGCGTGATCGACCATCGGCTGGTGGCCGCCGGCGGCGTCGATGATCGACAGGCGCCGGTGGCCAAGCCAAACCTGCTCGCCGGTCCACGTCCCGCGGTCGTCAGGACCTCGGTGGCTGATCACGTCGAGCGCCGCGTCACGGTGACCTTCGAGCAGGTCTTTGCCGACGATGCCGAGAATCCCGCACACGCAACGTAATCTAGGGAACACGGTCCCTGCCCGGCCCCGCCGCTGTGACAAGCTTGTCGCTCGTGAGGGTCGCCGTAGTTCACAATCTCCCGCTCGGCGGGGCGCGGAGACGCTTGGCGAGCCAGCTCGATCACCTTGGTGACGACATCGTCGAGGTGTGCCTCGAGACAGCGTTGCCAGTCACCTCAGAACCGATCGTGGTTCCCTTTGCGCCGATCGCCCCAACGCGCGCGAAGGTGCTCCGACCCCCGTTCCGTTACCGCGATCTGATCATGCTCATTCGCGCGTGGCGGGAGGCCGCGGGCCACATCCGGGCCAGCGGCTCCGACGTCGTTTACCTGAATCCATGTCAATACCTGCAGGCGCCTCCGGTGCTCCTCGAGGACATCCCGCCGACCCTGTACTTCTGCGACGAACCGCGCCGCGTCGACGCCGACCCCGGCGCTCGCTCGACGCGCCGCTCGCTCACCCGGCCGCTGTACGGGCCGGCGTACGCGACCGAGCGCTGGCTCGACCGGGCGGCGACCTGCCGGGCGTACCAGCTCGCCACCAATTCGCGCTATACCGCCGCCCAGATCGATCGTGTCTACGGGCGCCACGCCACCGTGGTCACGATGGGAGTGGCGGACTCGCTGATCTCACACCAGCCGACGCCCACCGTTCAGCCGTTTCTCCTCACCGTGGGGGCACTGATTCCCTCCAAGGGCCACGATCTCGCGATCGACGTTGCCGCGCGCGTGTCCCGTCCCGTGGTCGTCGTCGCGCCGCGGCACGACGACGGCGAGCAAGCGCGGCTCCAGCGCCTGGCGGAGCGCCTCGGCGTGCGGCTCGACGTGCGCGTCGGGATCAGTGACGCCGAGCTCGCAGAGCTCTACTGCGCCGCCTATGCCACCGTCTACCTAGCGCACCGAGAGCCGCTCGGGCTGGTGTCACTCGAGGCGCAGGCCTGTGGCTGCCCGGTGATCGTCGCCGCCGAGGGCGGCCTACCGGAGACGATCATCGACGGGGTCACGGGTTGGCAGTCACCGCGCGACGGCGCGTCGGCCGCCGCGCTCGTGGAGCGCCTCGCAGACCCGGCGGTGCGCGAGACGATGGCCGCGGCGGCGCGAGAGCACGCCAAGAGCTGTAGCTGGGCAGCTTCGGCGGCCGAAGTGGGAGAGCTGCTCAGGACCACGCGACTGCGCCGCCCGCTGGCGCACCGCTGACCATGACGCGGGTCTTGCTCTTGAGCCCCGCGTTCCCCCCGGCGCGCGGCGGCATCGAACGGACCGCCGGCGAGCTCGCGGGTGGGCTCAGCGACTTTCGTGTCGAGGTCGTCGCCGGCGCGCCGCCCCGATCAGGCCCGATCGGGATGACGACGCCCGAGCGGGTTCGCGTGCACTGGGCGGCGAACGAGCCCCCCGGTGGGCGCCGGGCCACGGCGGCCCTGACACGCCGCGCCGTCGCCGTCGGGCTTCGCTTCAAGCCCGATCTCGTCCTTGCCCTGCACACGCGAACGCTTCCCGCCGCTCGTGCCCTGCACCGCCTCCGCGCGACTCGAACCATCCTCGTGATCCATGCCAGTGAGGTGCGCGAGCAACCCGCGCTCGCTCGCGCAGCCGTGCGCTGGGCCGACGCCGTCGTGGCGGTGAGCGAGTTCGCGCGCGAGCTCGCGCTCGAGGCCGGGGCCACCGCGGACCGCATCCGCATCATCAACCCGGGGGTAGGGCTGCCCGGGACCCCTCCCGCCCTCGCCGCTCGGCCGCGTCCGCTTACCGTGCTCACGGTCGCCCGCATGAACGAGGCCTACAAAGGTCACGATGTGGCCCTGGCGACGCTGGACAGACTGCGTGCCCGCGTGCCCGAGGTCAGGTGGATCATGGTCGGTGAAGGGCCCCTGCGCCCGGTGCTCTGCGAGGCCGCCGCCCGTGCTGGGCTCGGCGACTGCGTGCTCTTTCCCGGCGCCGTCGACGACCGCGCGCTCGAGCACTACCTGTCATCGGCGCATGTCTTCTGTCTGCTCAGTCGCGCTCCGCCCGGGGAGGCGGCCGGCGAGGGCTTCGGCATCGCCTTGGTCGAGGCGGCCGCGCACGGCCTGCCCGCCGTGGCGGGGCGCGCCGGAGGCGCGGTCGACGCCGTGCGTGACGGCGAAACCGGCCTCCTCGTCGATCCCGAGGATCCGGCCGCCGCCGCCCTGGCCCTCGAACGCCTGCTCAAAGACGGAGAGCTCGCGCAATCCTTCGCCGACGCCGGCGTCGCGCGCGCGCGGGAGCTCGCGTGGCCCACCGTCATCGAGCGCTACCGAAAGCTCATCTCGGATGTCCTCGCCGCCCCGCCGCGCGACCAGTCGAGTGAGGACTTCGCGTGGCTTCGCGACGTCGTTGCCGGTCCGCGGCCGGCGAGATGACGTCCAGGGCGACGAAACCGAGCGACGCCGGCACGGACGCAGACGCGGAGCGCGACCTCGGCGCGGTCACGCGGGGCACGGCGCGGATGGCCTCGGTCGCGGGGATTCGTCAGCTCCTCCAGACGGCCCTCCTCGCCGGCACGGCGGCCGTCGTCGCCCGCTTCCTCGGCCCCACCGACTTCGGCTTCTACGTAGGCGGCACCGCGGCCTTCAATCTTGCCGTCGCTCTCACCGATCTCGGCTTCAGCAGCGTCCTCCTGCGCGAGATGGCCAAGCGGCCCGAAGAGCAGGGGCGACTGCTGCGCGCCACCATGCAACTGCAGACGATGTGGAGCGTCGCCGTCGCCCTCGGGGTGGTGGCCCTCGGTCTCGCCGCCGGGGGCCAGCGCGGCGCCGTGATGCTCGTCCTCTGTCCCGCCGTCGCGCTCGCCGGTCTCGCCGCGCCGCGTCAGCTCTTCGGCGTGCGCTACCGCGCCGCTCCACTGCTGATCACCGACCTCTCCCTCGCCACCTTGCAGGCGGTAGTGATGATCACCCTCGCCGTCGAGCGCTCGGGAGTGATTGTCCTCGCGGTCGTGCTCAGCGCCTTCACCTGCCTGAGCGGGGCAATCGTCACCCTCCTGGCCCGACGTCTGGTGAGGACCGAGCGACCCCGCAAGGGCGAGCTGTGGCAGATCCTGCGCATCGCCGTGCCCATCGGCTTCGCGTCGATCCTCGCCTCGCTGTACTTCACCATCGACCAGTTGCTCCTCGGCTGGCTCGTTCCGGCGCGAGCCCTCGGCCACTATGCCGCGGCGGTCAGGCTGCTCGCCATCGTGGTCATGATCCCCGGCTTCGTCATGGCCGCGGGTCTGCCCGGGCTCGCGCGGACGGCCGATGACAAGCAGTCACTGAGTCGCTTCGCGGCGACGCTGTCTCACTGGATCGCGGTCTCGGCGTTGCCGCTGTGCATCGGACTGGCGGTGTTCGCGCGGCCGGCGATCCACCTGGTGTTCGGCCCGTCGTACGCGGACTCCGCGGCCCTGCTCCAGGTGCTCATGATCGCGGCCGTCCTCGCCCTGGTATCGAACGTGACCGGCATCACCATGATCTCCCTGTCGATCATCCGCCCGCAGGTCATCTTCAACACGATCAGCCTAGCGCTCAACGTCCTCGGCAACGTCGTGCTCGCACCGCGCTACGGAGTGCTCGCCTCGGCGTGGCTGACCGTCGCCTGCGAGGCGTTGATCGTCAGCTACGGGCTCGTGACCCTGCGGCGACACGTGAGCTACCGGATGCTCCTCGGCAAGGTCTGGCGTCCGGTGGCGGCCTCGGCGCTCGCGGTAGCGCCCGGTCTCCTGCTCGGCGCTTACCGTCCCTACGCGATCGCCGCCTCGGTCATCGCATTCCTGATCGCCATGTTCGCGCTCCGCGCGTGGCCGCCGGATCTTCTCCCCGATAGATTGCTTCGAGGCCGTCCACGTGACTGGTCCAGCTGAACCGCCGCAGCGCCGTCTCGGCTGCGGCCGCGCCCAGGCGATCACGCTCCGCGGGCGAGTCGCACAGTCGCATGATCGCCGCGGCCAGCGCCTGGGGATCGTCGACCGGGACGAGCACGCCGTTCTCGCCGTGGCGCACGGTGTCGCGCATGGCCGGCATCGGCGTGGCGATGACCGCACGTCCCGCCGACAGCGCTCGCACCAGCACCCCACTCGCGGGACTCGAGTACCGATACGGGAGCACTACTACGGCGGCGCGCCCGATCAGCGCCTGAAACTCCCGCTCGCCAGGCACGGGACCGAGCACGCGCGGCGGATTGGCAACCTGAGTGAAGGGGCTCAAAGCTTCGTGAAACCACGCGGGGTCGTTGGGCTCTCCGGCCAGGACGAGGGGTAGCTCGGTACGTTCGCTGATCAGCGCCCACGCCTGCAGCAGCGTGTCGATGCCCTTGCCCTGATTGAGAAACCCGGCGAAGAGGACGCTGTCCCCGCGCGAGGGGGGCGGTGCATCGTCGGTGGCGGGCTCGCCGCCATGACCGACCACCTCCACGCGGTGCGCTCCCCGCCCGAGCCAGCCGGCACGCGCCGCCTCGCCGAACACGACCACGACCCCCGCGCGGCGCAGGAGGATCCGCCCTAGCAGTGAATCGAGCAGCGGCGAGAGGACACGGTAGGCGAGGGCGCTCCCCGCGCGCGAGGACGTCGGCAGCAGCCCAGCCCCCGGCTCGTGGATGAGCTCGGGGTAGTCATGGGCGACGACGACACAGTCCCCCCGGAGGAGCACGGCAGCAAGCGCGAACCAGAACGCCTCGGTGTCGTTGGCTCCGAACTCGAGGTGCACAGTCCCCGCCGCGCGCAGCGCGCGACGCGCCGACAGTGCCGCCCGGATGCCCGACCACGCCGGGGTCCGGCGAGCGGGGACCGCGATCACGGTCACTGCGTGGCCTCGCTCTCTGAGCTCACAGACGACGCGGTCGAACACATGCGCGACCCCGCCGCGGACCGCGCCCACCGCGGCGATCGTCGACCTCTCGGTCGGCGCCGGCGCTGGGATCACTTGCTCTGGCTGTGCTGACTCGCCGCGACCTGAGTCGGCGATCCCATTCCCTGCGGCCACTCCCGGTTCAGGAGCGGGATCGCGAGCCATGACTCGAACCCCTTATAGAAGTTCGGGCTCGTGATGTGTGCTAGCTGTTGGTACGCCGATTCGACGAACGCCATGTGTGAGCTTACCTTTCCGACGAGGTCCGGCCGGTCGCCGCTCGCCGCGAGCACGGTGAGCGCGCTGGTCACGAACGGGACCATGTCATTCTTGCGCGACCCGCCCATGGCGTTGAGTATCCAGCCGGAGTTGACCAGCGGCGAGAGCTGATTGAACTCGAGGTTCATGAGCCGCAGATAGCGTGGGTCTCGCGTGAGAACGTAGAGATCGGCGGCGGTGTCGAGCTGAACCATGGTGTAGGAAGGGTCGAACCCGGGCGTCTGCCCTTGGATCGACTCTGCGAGATATCCGGCGCCGTTGCTGGCGTCGGGCCGAGTCGATACCTTGGTGATGTGGAGGCCGAAGCCCGGCCACCGTTGCTGCGAGGGAGCGATCGTGAACTGCCATTCGCTGTTGTACGCCGCGAGGAAACGCTGCTGGTGCGTGACCGCCCATGCCAGCCACATCACCTCGGTGTAGCGGAGATTGTCGTTGCCGTTCACATACCACGTGGTGTCGCCGCTGGTGATCAGGTACGACGCCAGTTTCGCCAGGGCCGCGCTCCAGCTCGCCTGATCCGCGGCCGGCAGGACAGGCTGGAGCTCCAGGTAGGCGATCCCGAGATCGACGCCGAAGAAGCCCGTTCCGATCCCGTCCGGGTCGGCGCCCGGGGTGTCGGCGATCGCGCCGCTTGGGAGCTGGTACACGGAGATCGCGTTGTTGAAGGTGTCGATCGCCACCTTGGCGAGCGACGGGTTGCTCTGCAGGCGCGACAGGGTGGCGGCAGCCACACCCGCGGTGTCGTAGCAGAACCAGCACGGCGGGCCGTCGGTCGCGTTCCACGTACCGCTCGAGTAGTACCGAGGATCCGAGGGCGAGGTGCGGTTCATGTAGCTGTCGAGCGCCTGCTGGGTCTCGGTCTGGAGGCCGTCGAGCGCGGCCGTGTAGGCGCTCACCGCGTGCTTACGCGAGTGTCCGCCGGTCTCCCGGCTCAGGGCCGGATTGGCGAGTAGGAGAAGGACGCAGAGCGCGGCGATCATCGCGACGACGATTCGAAGACGCGGAAAGCAGGGTTTGCCCATATGGAGGCCCCTCGGCCCCGCCTTCCGGTGCGCAGGGAATCGTCCGCGAATCTAGACGATTGTTCGAATGCTGCCCGGCAACATGTAGGTTCTCGGCAAGATTCGCCGGTCACTTGATCGCCGGCCCCGACCACGCGCAGGCGTACGTCGCCAGCACCCCCTCGACCATGCCCGCCAGCGTGAACTGCTCGCGCACGCGGATATAGGCCGCTCGCCCGTAGCGCGCCACAAGCTCTGGGCTGCCGGCGAGCCGATCGAGCGCGGTCGCCAATTCCCCGGGGTCCTCGGGCGCCACGAGGATCCCGCTCTCGCCGTCGGCGATGATCTCGTCGAGACCGTCGACGCGAGAGCCGACCACTGGCAGCGCGAGCGAGCCCGCCTCGAGCGCAGCGTACGGAAATGACTCCCATCGCGAGGGCAGGCAGACGACATCGGCGGCCTCGAGCAGAGCCCGCGGATCCTCGACCCAGCCCGTAAAGCGAACGCGTCCGGGCGGAAGGTCGGCAGCGATCCTCCGTAGCGGCTCGAGCCGGGGGCCGGTTCCGACCACCGTGACCTCCCAGTCGCGAGCCGATCGGCGCGCCGCCTCGAGCAGGACGTCGTGACCTTTCTGCCGATCGAGGCTCCCGACCGCGACGACGCGCAGGGGACCGTCGTGGGCGCCGCGGCCGGCGGGCGGCGCCGGCACCGTGACGCCGTTGTGCACCGTCCGCACTGCTGCGGCGGGCAAGGAGTAGCGTGCCTCCAAGAAGCGCGCGGAGCTGGCGCTCACGGCGATCACGGCACTGGCGAGGTGAAACTCGAGCCGCTTGAACGCCGTCTTCGCCTCGGCCGCGTATCGCGTGCGCGGATACTGCGGCTCGAGGCGATCGTCGGATGCGTGGCTGCGCGGCAGGTGCTCGGTGATCACCGAACGCCCGGCCGCCCGACGTGCCGCCAGCACGAGGAACGCACGTCGGTCGTAGGTGTCGTGGAGGTGAACGTGCCACAGGTCGGTCGAGCGCCCCACGGTCCGGTACAGAGACTCCGAGCGCAACCCCGCCCGCCGCGCGGCTTCCTCGAGGGCGCGGGCGCCGGGAAGCAGACCTATGGTCACCTCGACACCGGCTCGCTGCAGGCCGAGACCGAGATCCTCGATGTGCCGCCACACCCCGCCCCGCCTGAGCGCGGTAGAGGCCAGCACGATCCTCCTCGGGTTAGAGTTCGTCTGCAAGTGCCTGAGGTGCCGTCAGTGGATGCGTTGATCGTGTCCTTCAATACCAGGGAGGCCGTCAGGGACACGCTGACCTCGCTGCTCCGGCATCCCCCGCCCGCCGATGTCGCCGAGCTCCGGGTGAGCGTATTCGACAACGATTCCTCAGACGGTTCTGCTGACATGATCGCCCGCGAGTTTCCCGATGCCCGCCTGGTGCTCAGCGCCGTCAATCTTGGCTTTGGGCGCGCGAACAACAGGCTCGCGAGCACGAGTACTGCCGATTACCTACTTCTCCTGAACTCGGACATGATCCTCACCGAGGACATCGCCAGCCCGCTCATGAGGGCCCTGGGCGAGGATCCACGGCTGATCGCGGCGGGGCCGCGCCTGGTGCATCCCGACGGACGGGTTCAGTACTCCGCGCACCGGCTGCCGACGCTGTCCTACGAGTTCGCGCAAGCCGTGCGCGGACGACGGCTCGGGCGAGTAGTGGGCCCCATGTTCGACAGCCAGAAGCGGATCGACGCCGTGCACGAGTGGACCCTCACCGACGAGCGGGTCGATCCCCGTACCCCCGAGTTCCTCTGGGCCACATGCTGGCTCGTGCGCCGCGCCGATGTCGCCGCCGAGGGCCTGTTCGACGAAGCGTTCCCGATGTACGACGAGGATCTCGACTTCTGTCACCGCGCCCGGCAGCGTGGCCGCACCCTCCGTTATGTCCCGAGCGCCGAGATCGTCCACGTCGGCGGCCTCAGCTCGAAGACCAGCGCCGACAAGCTGCGCCTGATGACGCGCGCGCGCCACCGCTACTATCGCCGCCATCACGGCCTGCTCACCGCTGCTCTGTATGCCGGGGGAGTACCTGTGGTCGAGCGGCTGGCGCTGCTCCTCGAGACGATCCCCCGCCCCCGCCCCTGGCCCTGGCCCAGTCGCCGACGACCCGGGCGCTAAAGCGCTAGTGCCCTCGGCCGGCGAGGATGTGGACCGCGGTGCGAAGGAGGACCTTGATGTCCGTCCACAGGGACCAGTTGGCGGCGTAGAGGAAGTCCATCGCCGCCATCTCGCGCAGGGGAATCCGCGTCGATCCGTGGAGCTGCCAGTGGCCGGTCATGCCCGGCGTGAGCTCCAGGCGCCGGCGGTGCCACCCCTTGACCGATTCGTCCTCGCGCGGGATCAGGGGCCGCGGACCGACGAGGCTCATCTCGCCACGCAGGACGTTGAAGAGCTGCGGCAACTCGTCGAGCGAGCTTTGACGGAGAAAGCGGCCGACGCCCGTGACACGGGGATCGTCCCTGATCTTGAAGAAGCCCTCCTTGGCCTCGTTCCGCTCGATGAGCTCGGCCTTCAGACGCTCGGCATCGGGGACCATGGTGCGGAACTTCAGCATCTGGAAGGGCTTCCCGCCCCGTCCCACCCGCGTCTGCCTGAAGAAGATCGGTCCCCGGCTGTCGAGGCGGATCGCGCCCGCGACGGCCAGCAGCACCGGCGAGAGGACGAGCAGCATGGCCAGCGTTCCCACCAGATCGAAGGCGCGCTTCAGCGCACCGGCGGACCCGCTGACCTTAAAGCGTCGCATTCCCATCACCGTGAGGCCGTGCAGGTCGTCGAACTCGACGGCGGTACCGGCGACCTCGAGCACGCGCGGAACCACGGTGACGCGCACGCCGATGGCGTCGAAGGTGCGGATGAGATCGTGCATCTCGGCGCTGTCGTCGTTGGTGGGCGCGATGATCACGCGGTGCAGGTTCATGTCCTTGGCCAGGCTGCGGATCTCGCTCAGCCGCTGGATCGAGAACGTGCTTGAGGACCATGGCGCGGCCTCGGCCAACTGGACGCAGCCGATGAGCGTCGCACGTACGCCACCCCCCTGGGCCAGCTTATCCCCCACGGCGGTGGCGGTTCGCTGATCGCCGATGAACAGGCACCGTTCGGTTCCCGACAGGCGGAGGGCGAGCGCCCTCGCCAGGGTGCGGCCCAAGGCGAGCATCAGCGTGAGCAGGAGCCAGAGGACGAGCGCGTCCCTCGCCGTGAACAGGCCCGCGTAGACCATCCGGTGGGCCAGCCAGCACAGCATCGTGCACAGCGTTGCGAGCTGGAACACGGTGGGGACCTCATCGAGCGTGGTCTTGCGCAGCAGCAACTCGTCGCGATCGTAGAGCCCGATGATCTTGGCGGCCAGCCACAGGATCGGAATCGCGCCGACGGCGTACCACTGCAAGTGCGCACCTCTCGAGACCGACGCGGTCAGGACCAGCGCCACCATCAGCGCCGAGCTGTCCGCGACGCCTAACCCGAAGCGGAAGGTCGCGTCTCGCCGGACGCTCGCCTGGGCCCCCCGACCCTCGGGCAGTCCGGGCGCCGTGAGGCCAGCGAGCGAGATGATCTTGATCTGTCCCCTGCGCGCGCTTCGCTCGGTGGCACCGGCCGCCCCCGCGGGTAGGTCAACCCGCTCGCGTCCGCGAGGCTTAGTGCTCAGCTGCCTAGCCATAGACCCTCCCGGCCTAATGCCGTCAGTTTCCTATTAACTAGTGCCACATCGCCCCGAAGTAACTTCGAACGTCCGGCCGAGCTGTAGCGAGGCGCCCCGCGGAGCGTGTCACCTGCGCGTCGCATCGCGAGTCTAGCGCAAAGACTGGGGGCAGCACTTCGACGGCCGGACGATTCGCGACGCAGCTATTTGGCCCTCTGGCCTTGCATACCGCCGATCCTAGGCGTAGCATGGCCGCGCATCGGTAGGGCGAAAGGCAAGGGCCTAGAAAAAGGCGTAGTATCGACTACTCAGATTCTCGGTAGCGTGTACTAGAAGCTTTGCTGGCAGGCGACTCGGGACGACTTGCGGCAAAGCGTAGATGTGCAGTGAGGCTGCGCGTCGGCAGGTCAAAATGCATAGGTAAGTCAACCCGCTTAGGTAACGGACGCCACCGCAGAGTGAGTCGAGACGCGCGTGCCTAGAGAAAGCCGAAGCCTCCTTGCGCGCGATGCTCGATATGTCTAACTGATGTCCAGCTCTAACCAGGCAGGTGGTGATGGCGGCGTCGACTGAGCAGGCGATGAGATCTCGTGCGGCGTGGCAAACCAGGCCCGAGCATCTGCGCCCCGTTAACGGCTGCCCCAGCACTCCGCCGGCGAGCGGCAGTGAACGCCGGCAGGCCGATGCCCGCCAGAGCCTGAGCATCCTCTACGTGGCCGAGGCGTTCGGCGGCGGCCTGTTCGAGATCACGCGCATGATGGCCGAGCAGCTCGCCGACATGGGCCACCGCACCGGCATCGCCTACGGGGTGCGCCCGGAGACCCCCGCAGATGTCCGCGGCAGTGTCGATCCGGCGGTCTCCCTGATCGGGCTTCCGTGGACGGAGCGGACGATCAGAGCGCAGGTTCGCACGCGTGCCGCCCTCAAGCGCGTCTGCCGCGACTGGCAGCCGGACGTGGTGCACCTCATGTCGTCGTTCGCCGGGCTGCATGGCGCGGTCGGGCTCGGAGGCTTGCCCACCGTCTACACGCCACAGGGCTATTCCTTCACGAGAACCTCGGAGTGCATGATCACGCGCTGGGCCTACCTGCTCCTGGAAAGCTTCGTGGCACGGCGCGTCGATGTCATCGGGGCGTGCTCGCTGAGCGAGGGCGAGCACGCGCGTTCGCTCCCCGGCGTCAGGACCGTCACGGTGGTACCTAACGGGATCGCGGAGCTGAGCGCGGACGTGCGCCCGCCGGCCCTGCGCTCCACGGCTCCCACCGTTGTCGGGGTCGGCCGACTCTCCACCCAGCGCCAGCCCGAGGCGTGCGCGCGGATGCTTGGAGCCGTCGCCGACCGCGCCGAGGTTCGCTGGATCGGCGGCGGATCCGACACCCGAGGCCTGCGCGCAATGCGGGAGGCGGGGGTGCCGGTGACGGGATGGCTGCCTCGTGCGATGACGCTGCGATCGCTGTCCGAGAGCACCGTTTACCTGCACTGGACGGCGTGGGACGGGCTTCCGCTCTCAATTCTCGAAGCGATGGCCAACGACGTGGTCGTGGTGGCAAGCGACATCGGTCCCAATCGCGAGGTGCTCGGGCCCCGACAGGTGTGCCGTACCGAGGTCGACGCGGTTCGTCTGATGCGCGCGATTCTCGCCGATAGCGGGCTGCGCGAGAGTCTGCTCGCAGAGCAACGCGAACGGCGCAAGTGGTACGGGGCGGACCGAATGGCAGCCCAATGGCTCGAGCTCTACACGACACTCCCATACAGCGTCTAGGACGCCGTCTGAAAGCCAGATTGACCACTCGCGAATCAAAGCTCGGCAGCGAAGATCGAGAACCTCGCGCCAGCGAGGGCAACGGCGGGAAGCACTTGGCGTGGGCGCCCCAACGCGGGGGCGCGCCCGCTTCACCTGAAGCCTCGGCCACCGGCGCGGCGCCCGCCTCGCGGGCACGCACCTCGTCGGCCCGCCGCCGGCTCGACCTCCTGCTCGACGATACGGCAGCCCTGGAGCAGACGAGCCCGGAGCCCGCTTCAGCGCCCCCCTCCGCCGGCCATGTCTTGGCCCGCCGCTGGTGGATCGTGCTCCTCGCCGCCGCCGTGGTCGGCGCCGGCACCTACGAGATCAGCAGCCGCCTCCCCGCGCGCTACAGCTCATCGGCCACCGCCGCGGTGCAGGTGAGCGGGAGCGACCCCAACTCGACGACGCAGGCTGCGAATACCATGGCCGGGCAGTTCGCCCAGCAGGTCGATGCTCAGGGAGTGCTGGCGGCGGCGAGTCGCTTGCTCCACGAGCCCGTGTCCACGCTGAATGCGGCGGTCAGCGGAGGCGTGGTCGGGGGTCAGAACCTGATCACCATCCAGGCGAGCGGCAACTCGCCGCAGGAGGCGCAGCAGCGGGCGGCCACCGTCACCAAGGACTTCATCAACTACGTCGCCTCCCAGTCGGCGCTCCAGCGCCAGGCCTACTCGAAGAACTCACAGCAGCAGCTCGCGCCCATCAACGCCGAAATCCAGCAGGTCACCCAGCAGCTCAATCGCTTCGGCCCCGGCCAGCAGACGTCGCCGCGATACCTCTCCCTGCAGTCGACGAGCTCCGCGCTGCTGGCAGAACGAGCGGCCGCCTTGGCGAGCATCGCGCAAACGGGGAGCGGCGGGTTCCCGTCGATCACGCTCGTGAGCGCCGCCGGGGTAGGCAGCGTGGTCGCGCCCCAGCCGACGCTCTACGCCATCATCGGCTTCATCCTCGCGCTGCTCATCGTCGGGCGGCTCGTCGTTTACTTCGCGCCCCGTGGGCGCTCGCGATGATCCCACGGTGTCGACATGCCGCCCGCTCTGGCTGAACAGCCGCTCGACGGTCTACTCGAGATCCTCCGCTGCCCGTCGACCGGCCAGCAGCTCAAGGTCGCGGGCGACGAGCTGGTGACCGTCGACGGTGAGCGCAGCTACCGATTCGCTGCGAACGGGGGCCCCGTCCTCCTCGTCTCCGGGGTCAGCCTGTTCGCCGAGAACGGGACGGGCGCGACGAGCACATCGTCGGCGGCGCGACTCCGACAGGTCCTCCGACGCACCCTGACCGCGAGTCCGGTGTCGCGCGAGAACTTCGAGCTCCTTGCCGCGCTCCTACGCGAAGGCTGGCACGACGGCAGCCCGCCGCGACGCGTCCTCGTCGTCGGCGGAGGCACCCTCGGCTTCGGCGCCGAGGCGCTCGCCGCGGCCCCATGGATCGATCTCATCGAGACCGATGTCTACCTCGGCCCGCGCACGCGCATCGTCTGCGACGGCCACGACCTCCCCTTCGTCGACGGCGCCTTCGCCGGCGTCGTGTGCCAGGCGGTGCTCGAGCACGTCGCGGATCCCCAGCGGGTGGCCCAGGAGCTTCACCGAGTGCTCGCCCCCGGGGGTCTCGTGTACTCGGAGGTCCCGTTCATGCAGCAGGTCCACGAAGGCGCCTACGACTTCACGCGCTGGACGATGACCGGTCACCGTCGCCTGCTCCGTCAGTTCGACGAGATCGAGACGGGAGCGGTGGGCGGGCCGGGCGAGGCGCTCGCCTGGTCGCTGCGCCATTTCGTGCTCGCGCTCGCCGGCCGGTCGCCGCTGCGCCGGAGCTTTGACCTCCTCACGCAAATCGCGACCCTGCCGCTGCGCTGGCTCGACCACTGGCTTCGCGGCCGGCCCGCGGGACTCGACGCTGCGTCCGGGACCTTCATCCTCGGACGGCGGCGCCCGACCCCGCTGTCGGATCTCGAGATCGTCGCTGCCCACCGCGGCGCCGTCGGGACCCCCAGCCGATGACCCTCGTCGAGACCCGCTCCCCCCTGCGCACGATCGTCGCCCTGCTCGCGGCTGCGGCGGCCCTCCTGGCGGCGACCGGCATCGTGGAGCTCAAGGCATTTCACGAGCCGTCGACCCTGAAGTACGGGCTGACCATCGGCGCGCCGCTGATCACGGTGCTCGCTTGCACAATGGAGCGCCCTTTGCGGTTGATCACCAGCCTGGCGATCGTGGCTGTGCCCTTCGTCGGTGCCACCGCTGCCTTCGCCAGCACCCGCGTCTCGGTGCTCGTTCCCCTGCTCATCGCCGGGGCCGGTCTGGCGATCGTCTATGGCCCGCGGGCGAGCCGGTTGTCATCGCTCGGCCTGGCGGCGCTCTTTGCCGTGCCGCTGTTGTCCATCCCCGTCTTCATCGGCTCTTCGCAGCGCCCGTTCATCGTCGCGCTCTTCCTCTTGCTCGACGTGGCGTGGCTTGTGTCCCGTACCGCCGACGACCCCGGGGGGATGAAGGTGGTACTGGCGGCAGTGGCGGTGAGCGCCGCCATCCAGGGGGCGATCGCCATCTGGCAGGCCCGGACCGGCCACCAGCTCAATCTCTACGGTTCGGCTGGGAGCCAGCAGTTCTCCGCGAACTACATCTTCACCTACGGGAGCGCCCTACGACCCACGGGAGCCTTCACCGATCCCGTCTCGCTCGGCGACGTCCTGGGCATCTCGGTACCCGTCGTGG
>JALYZL010000188.1 GCA_030948875.1 Actinomycetota bacterium | reverse complement strand
ACTCGGCGCGGCACACGACGATCCCCATGTTCGAGCGCCTCGGGGCCGGCGTCATGGCACGCCTGGTCGGTGAGCCCCTCGGTGGCCCGGCCCGGGCCGAGGACTATGAGGCGATGCTGGCGCCCCTCTACGCGTGGATCCACGCCGTCGCGCAGTCCGCGGGCGCCAGCGTGGCCGGCTCGCAACGAGCCTCATCGCGTGCCTGGCGGGCGCTGGCGGGCCAGAAGGGGCGAGGCTCGCTGCGGCGCCGGGCCGTCGTGCGCGCCTTCCCGGCCATGGTTGCGAGCCTGAACCGCGCCGGTCTCGGGCCCCTGCAGAGCGACGTGTCGATGCCGGCGCTGTCCCGAGCCGGCCTGCTGGCAACGTCGCAGGTGATCGCCGGCCTCGGGGTGAGCGCACCCCATGTCATCTTCGGCCACACCCACCGCGCCGGGCCGCTGGCGGGCGACGACGAAGCGGACTGGGCAACGGCGGCCGGCGGGCGCATGATCAACGCCGGGAGCTGGGTGTACGACCGCCAGTTCGTGGGCGAGGTACCGAACGAGAGCCCGTACTGGCCGGGGACATGCGTGGTCCTCGCCGACGACGGCCCGCCCGAGCTGCGGCGCCTGCTCGGGTCCAGACGTCGCGCCGACCTCGAGCCCGAGCCCGAGCGAGAGCCCGCTTAGGTCTCGAGCGCCTCGTGTCGCTGACGCCGCTGATCGGACCGCCGCCTTAGGCCACGCCGGGTGTGAAGCAGGTGGCGTAGCACGTAACGGCGTCGCCGACGGTCAGCTCGAGCACCCCCGCGCTGTGCCGCGGGTGCTCGATCAGCGGGTAGCAGCCTGGGTGTTCGATTTCGAAGGCCCGGCCGTTGGCGGTCACCGTCCCCGAGCCGTCGAGCACGGCCCACACCCCGCCGGCCTCGTAGGGCCCCGAGTACGGCCCCGGGACGTCCTCGCTCTGCGCCTCGAGCTCGGCGCCGGGAGCGTCCTCGGGTCGGAGCGACGCGACGGGTTCGCGCTCGATCCCGAGCAGCTCCTGGATCGCGACCTCGGTGTCCGCGTAGGCGCCCTCGCCGTAGTGGTACTCGAACAGGCATGCCCGCTCGTTCCACAGGTAGCGGGCGGGCCATCCGAGATTGTCGTAGAGCCCCCAGATCTCGTGCTCGACGTCGACTACGACTGGATAGGGGATCCCGAGGCGCTCGACCGCCGCGCGCACCGCGTCGGGATCCGCGGAGGGTGGGAACCCGGCCGAATGCACGCCGATCACCCGCAGGCCGCCCGACGCATAGCGTTCATGCCACGCCCGCAGATACGGGAGGGTGCGGATCGAGTTCACCCGGCAGAAGTCCCAGAACTCGATGAGAACGGCCCGACCGGCCTGCTTCTGGTCCATCCCCACCGCCGCGTCGTTGATCCACGGCAGCCGCGGCGGAAAGGGTGGCGCCTGAATACGGTCTACTGGGGCTCGCACGCCCGCGATGTTGTCATCATCTGCGCCTGATGCACTGCTGGCAACGGCTTGTCTCCGTGGCTGCCCCTCTGGCTGCGCTGCTCGCAGGGGGGTGCGGCGGCGCCGGGACCCCACACACGGAAGCGGCCTTCCGCTATCCGACGTCGGGGCTGGTCCCGGTCTCGCTCTCGCTCTCGACCACGGACGCGGCAAGCGCCCTCGCGTCGTTCGCCTCGCTCGCGGTCGCGGCCGACATCAATCATCGCCTCCCGCCCGGCACGAGCGCGGTGGCGTCAGCCCTAGGTCGCCCGGTGTCCGTCTATCGGTCGTTTCGCGACCGGCGCGCCGAGCGGCAGTTCGCGCCCAAGGACCAGTACGGAATCACTCAGGTGTTCCTCGTCAAGCGGGCGACCCCCGGATGGCTCCAGGTCTACCTCCCGGTTCGGCCCAACGACTCGACGGGCTGGGTACGGTCGTCGAGCGTCGCGCTGACGCTCGATTCCTACCGTGTGGTCGTCAAGGCCGCCGCGCACGAGCTGACGACCTTCCACGCCGGTCGAGCGCTGATGCACGCGATCGTCGGGGTCGGGAAGCCGGCGACGCCGACCCCGCGTGGCCTGTTCTACGTCGTCGAGGAGCTGCGGATGATCCCCTCGACCGGACCGTACGGGACCTACGCGTTCGGCCTCTCGGCCCACTCCACGGTCCTCAAGACCTTCGGCACAGGCGACGCCCAAGTCGCCCTACACGGCACCAACGAGCCCGCGAGCATCGGACAGAACTGGAGCAACGGCTGCGTCCACATGAGCGACAGCGTCGCGGACTGGCTGGCGCGCACGCTGCCCCTGGGGACGCCGGTGCAGATCACATGAACTCATGTATGGCATATGTATGGCATGAAGCGGACGACGATCTATCTGCCCGATGAGCTCAAGGCGGCGCTTGAGATCCGATCGGCCGTCCCGAGCACGCCGGATGAGTGCGGAGGAAGGCGGCGGCTGCGCCCACGATGGCGAGGTTGCGCTCTGGGTCACGGGCGCCGCCGCCGAAGAGCACCCCGAGGGTTTCGCCCACCAGGGCCTCATCGCCGGGGAGCTTTGCGAGGGCCTTGGCCCGGCGCTCCGCATCGCCGAGCACGGCCATCCACTCCGGTTGGGGGATCGTGTCCAGAAACGCCTGCGTCGCCGCCACGCGATCGGCGGCGAGCGCGGGGGGGCGACCCTCGCCGGCCGTGCACAGGTCCGGCGCCAGAGCGAAATAGCTCGCGGTGGCAAAGCGCTCCACGAGATCGACGATGTGGGCATCAACCCCCCAGATCTCCTGGAGGACGATGATGCCCGGCAAGCGAGCGGCGGCGGCTTGGGGGCGCGCAGTGTACGCGGCGACCTCACCTGCGGGACTTTCGTAGTTGATCCACCCGGTTGCCAGTTCCATGTGGCAGCTCCTGGACGCAGGTTCGTGATCGGGTCTCGATCCTAGGGCAGGTGGAGCGGCGGCGGGCCTCGAGCCTGCCGATACGCTTGCGGATGTGCGCACGATCGTGTCGGACCCGCCGCCTGCCGAGTTCGCAGCGCTGCTCGAGCGTCGCCGGCAATGGGGCGCCGACCGCCACGACGAGATCTGGGAGGGTGTCTACCGGACGATTCCCGCTCCCGGGGAGGCGCATTGGCTAATTGACGAGCAGCTGGCCGAGCTGCTGCGGCCGATCGCTCGCGCGGCTGGGCTGATCTCCAGTCCCGAGTTCAACCTTGGCGACAAGAACGATTTCCGGGTCCCTGACCGCGGCTTACATCGGCCCGAGATCGCCGGCGATTGGCGGCCGACCGCCGCACTTGTGGTCGAGATCCTCTCTCCCGGCGACGAAACCCCGGCAAAGCTCCCCTTCTATGCGGCCCACGACGTCGACGAGCTGGTGATCGTCGACCCCGAGCGCCGCACCGTGAGGTGGTTTGCGCTCGAGCAGCGCGAGTACCGGCCGATCGAGCAAAGTCGTCTGATCCCCCTTGGCCCCGGAGTGCTTGCCGAGCACATCGAGTGGCCCAGGGCGCGAGGATCATGACGCTGCCGCATTGCCGAAGCTCCCGCGCGGCGCGAGCCGCCTCCGTCGCGGCGGTGGCGGTGGTGATTGCGCTTCTTGCCGGGAGCGCGCAGGGCGGCGGACTGCCCGGACTGCTGGTGTGCGACGGCCACGGGTTCTCCGTGCGGCCGGCGACGATCTACTACACCGGCGACGGCAGCGGCGTCATCGATACCGGTACGCCGGCAAGCCCGTGATTGACAGCCAGTGCGTGTCTGGAGTAGGGACTCGGTCGGGCTGGGCCGATTGTGTGATTCCCTGACGGGCCCTACGGCTCCACCAACCCCCGCCGGATCGCATACCGCACCAGCTCCACGCGGTCGCGCATCCCCAGCTTCCTGAGCACGTTGGCCCGGTGGGACTCCACCGTCTTCGCGGACAGGTGGAGCATCTCGGCGATCTGGGCGTTGGTGTGGGCCTCGGCGATGAGCTTGACGACCTCTTCCTCGCGGGGGGTGAGGGGCACGGCGGGACCGGTGGTGTCGTCGGCCATCCATTCGCGGATGAGCGAGCGCTCGGCGGCGTTGGTGAGGAAGGCTTCGCCGCGCCCGACGGCGCGGACGGCGCCGACGAGATCCTGGTCGGCTTCGCGCTTGAGGACGTATCCGGAGGCGCCGGCTTTCAGGGCCTCGAACAGGTAGCGCTCGTCGTCGTGCATGGAGAGCATGAGGACGCGGACGTCGGGGAGGTGGGCGCGGATGCCGCGGGCCGCTTGGAGGCCGGTCATGCGGGGCATGCCGACGTCGAGGATGCAGAGGTCGGGGTGGGTGGCGAGGGCCTGCTCGATCGCCTCGATGCCGTCGGCGGCCTCGGCGACGACGTCGAGGTCGGCCTGGTTCTCGAGCAGGAGCTTGATGCCGGCCCTGACGATGCCGTGGTCGCCGGCTACGAGGATGCGGGTGCTCACGATCCGATCGTGAGCTCCACTCGGGTTCCCTGGCTCTGACCGGACCAGATCGAGAGCTGGCCGCCAGCGAGGAGCGCTCGCTCGCGCATGCCCGAGAGGCCGAGCCCGCCGTCGCGGGAGGCGGCGAAGCCGCGGCCGTCGTCGCTGATCCGCAGGATCGTTCGGCCGATGAACGAGAGCTCGACCTCGACCTGGCGTGCCTCTGCGTGCTGGGCGATGTTGGAGAGGCTCTCCTGGGTGACGCGGTAGATCACGAGCTGCTGCTCAGGGGTGAGCCTGGGAACAGTGCCGCGGGCGTGGAAGGCGGCGCGGATGCCGGTCTGGTCGCCGAAGTCGCGAATCTGGCTCTGGAGGGCGGGCAGGAGCCCGTGGTCGTCAAGCACGGCGGGACGGAGCTGGCGTGCGAGGGCGAGTAGCTCCTCCATCGCCTGGACCGAGAGGCGCTTGGTCTCGGTGAGCTCGCTGCGCAGCTCCGGCGGGGCGTGCTCGATCGAGGCCTGAAGGCGCAGGGAGACGGCGGTGAGCGCCTGGTTGACCTCGTCGTGCAAGTCCTGCGCGATGCGGCGTCGCTCGCGCTCCTGGGCGCGGATCGTAGCCCTTCCGGCCTCCTTGCGCTCGGTCTCCAGGCGGGCGATCATGCGGCGGAAGGCCGCGCTCAGGCGCTCGACTTCCGCGCTATCGACCACCGCCTCGATCGTCTCCTCGTGCGGAGCCGCGAGGTCCATCGCCTCCATCGTCGAGATCATTAGTTCGAGCGGGGCGAAGCGCCGCCGCAGGAGCACCCAGTTGCCGAGCAGGGTCGCCACGATCGCGAGCCCGAGCACGATCGCTTCGCGACCGCGCGCGATCTCGGTGAAGTGAAGATCGACGGCGACGGTGGCGACGAGAACCGTACCCGCGACGAGCAGGAGATTTACCGCCAGGACTTGGACGAGGAGGGAGCGCGGCTTCATGGTCCCGAGAATGGGGTCTTGACCTGATATCGGCTGAATCGCGCCTGGCCGATACCCCTAGTGCAAGCCCGCACAGACAGACTTCCCGGACAGCACGGGCAGGGCGAGCGACGACAGCGATTGTTGGATTGGGCCTAGACAGTTTCTGGGCGCCCCTGCGGTAGGGGGCGCCCCGCTCCTCTTCAGGGGGCGTTCGCTACAGCGTCGCGCTCGCCGAAGCAGCTGATCTGGACCACCTGCTTGGCGCCGCTGCGCGAGCCGGCGATGGTGATCGCCTTCTTCGTGACCTTTACGTGGACGCTGCCTGAGGCTGCGCTCGCGAGACCGGCGGTCGCGAGGGCGCCCGCCAGCGCGATCGCGACGATTACCAATGAAGATGAGCCATGATGGCGGATGCGCGGCGTGCCTGACATCGCTACTCCCAGTTAGAGGTCCGTGCGAGCCTAATGGACTCCGGCGGGCATGTGTGATCGGTGTGTGAGGGTCGAGTACTGCCTTTGGAAATGCCGGGTAGCCTCAATCCAAGGCGCTATACTTCATGAAGCTTTGAATCCAGAGAGAGATTGAGGAGTTTTAGCCATGAGTCCGTCCGGTGCAGAGGTCCTTCGAGAGATCAAGAGCCGGATCGACGAGGTCGATCCGGGCGTCGTGCGCGAGCAGATCACCAATGGCGCGGTGCTGGTCGACGTTCGCGAGACCGATGAATTCGCTGCGGGCCACATCCCCGGCGCCAGGCATGTACCGCGCTCGAACCTCGAGTCGCGGATCGAGGGTGCGGTGCGCGATCGCTCGCAGCACGTGATCCTCTACTGCGCCTCGGGCAACCGCTCGGCTTGGGCGGCGCGGTCGCTGATCGACGACCTCGGCTACGACAACGTCGAGTCGATGACCGGCGGCTTCACCCTGTGGAAGGATCGCGGCTACGAAGTGGAGGTGCCACGGACGATGAGCGCTGAGCAGCGTGAGCGCTACTCGCGCCATCTCCTCCTCGACGAGGTCGGCATCGAGGGTCAGCAGAAGCTGCTCGACGCCAAGGTGCTGCTGCTCGGCGCCGGGGGCCTTGGCTCCCCCGCGGCCCTGTACCTGGCCGCCGCCGGCGTGGGAACGCTCGGCATCGTCGACAACGACACCGTCGACGTTTCCAACCTCCAGCGTCAGGTCATCCACACGAGCGACCGCGTCGGGGTGCTGAAGGTCGACTCCGCCGAGGAGACGATCAAGGCGCTCAACCCGGATGTCAACGTCGTCAAGTATCCGGTGCGCCTCGATGCCAAGAACATCATGGAGATCCTCCCCGGCTACGACATCGTCGTCGACGGCCTCGATAACTTCCCGACGCGCTATCTGCTCAATGACGCCTCGGTGCGCCTGCGCATTCCCGTTGTGTCCGCGGCGATCCTCGGCTTCGAGGGGCAGCTCTCGGTCTTTAAGCCCTACGACGGCCCCTGCTACCGGTGCCTGTTCCCGACTCCGCCGCCGGCCGACATGGCCCCCTCGTGCGGCGCCAACGGCGTCCTCGGCGTCCTTCCCGGGACGATGGGACTGCTTCAGGCGACCGAGGTGATCAAGCTCATCCTCGACG
The DNA here is from genome assembly GCA_030948875.1 of Actinomycetota bacterium. Lineage (GTDB taxonomy): Bacteria > Actinomycetota > Thermoleophilia > Solirubrobacterales > Solirubrobacteraceae > Palsa-465. The sequence goes on along the minus strand of JALYZL010000188.1, from coordinate 6,666 downwards.
TGGGCGACCCGCTCATCGGGCGGCTGCTGCTCTACGACGCGCTCGCCGCGGAGATGAACGAGGTCAAGATCCGCCGCGACCCCGATTGCCCGATCTGCTCCCGCGCGCCCGAGGAGATCGGCGATGATGAGCTCGGCGTCTTCCCAGACTACGAAGCGTTCTGCGCCGGCGCCCACTAGGGTTCCCGGAACGTGGCCACGGTACGAATCCCACCCGTACTTCGCGCGTCGGTCGGCGGCGAGAAGGAGCTGAGCGCTGACGGATCCTCGGTCGGCGAGATCCTCAAGTCGCTAGCCGACGCGCATCCCGATACCCAGTCCCAGCTCTTCGCGGCCGACGGCGGCCTGAACCGCTACGTCAACGTATACCTCAACGACGAGGACGTCCGCGTCCTCGACGGCTTGGACACGTCGGTGGGCGAAGGCGACACGCTGGTGATTTTGCCGGCCATGGCCGGCGGCAGCCCCTAGCGCCCGCGCCACCTCGGCCTGCTCACAGGGGCACGGCAAACCCGCCGACGTCGACGTTGGCCGGCGCCAGGGCGCGCAGGACGCGCTCGGCCACGGCGCGCCAGGTGAACAGGGCCGCGCGCGAGCGGGCGGCGGCAGCGAATGATTGGAGCGACCGCTCGTCGCACAGCTCGAGCATGGCGGTGAGGAGCGCCCGCTCGTCGGACCCGTCGACGAGGAGGCCCGCGTCGCCGATAATCGTCGCGGCGCCGCCGGCGGCTCCGCCGATCGACGGCAGGCCGGCCTGAAGCGCCTGAGCGAACACGCACCCACCCGGCTCGAGCAGCGACGGCACCACCAGGCAGGTGGCGCGCGCGAACAGCTCGTGGAGCCGCGCCTGGGCCGCTGGGTCACCGGCGGGCAGGAACCCGTGTCCGACCACTCCGGGCTCGTCGAGTCGCGGATGGCCGCCGACGACGTCGAGTTGCGCCTCCGGTCGCTGCTCGAACACGCGCGCGAACGCGCGCAGGAGGCCGGCGCCGTTCTTGCGCTCCCATTCCTTACCCACGAAGAGGAACCGGGGAGCGCTCCAGTCGCGCTCCGGCAAGGGCACGACCGGTGTCGCGCCTTCGCCGGTGACGACGATCCGCTCGGGGGGCACGCCGTAATCCTCGGTCGCGCTCACGGCGGCCCAGTGGTTGCTCAGGCAGCAGCACTCGGCCCCGGCGAAGATCCGCTGCTGGCGGGCGATCATGCGGTCGAGCTCGTCGGCGGGGACAGATCGCATCCACGGGTACGGGTAGGCGCGCGACAGCTGGACGATGGTGGCGTCGTCGTAGGTGACGTAGCGGACTCGGGCGGGGAGGCGGTACTCGCTCCCGAACTGCACGCACTGGCGCAAGTCGCGATCAGGGACGAGGCGCGCGGCGACGGCGCCTGACCGCAGGGCGGCCATCCACCGGCCGGCATGGACCCGCGGCTTATTGCCCCGGACCGCGAGGACGAGGCGCTCGATCGACGATCCGTCGAGCGGAATATCGCTGCGACGGGTGACGGTCACAGCCATGAGATTGAGAGCCAGGCGCTGGAGCGGGTCCGGTAGCGCGGCGCGCAGCGGCCGCACCGGCGCGCCCAGCTGGGCGAAGGCGTCGAGGAGCGCGAAGGGGACGCCTGAGTGTGTCGCGACATCCAGGGGATTGCCGGCCACCGCAAAGCCGATCGGAGCCGAGGCGCCCTGCGACCCGGTCAGCAGCCGATCCGGATCGGCAGACTGTGCGTGAGCGATGTTCCCCACCACCCGCGATCGTACGACACGATCAAGCGGATGGGCGACGCCTGGAGATCGGGCGCCGATCACTCACTAGCCCCATCATCTGTTCAGCTTGCTCCGGCGCCTCGCGGCCGGCGCCGCTCGCACGATGTAGTGGAAGCTCCGCCAGTCCGGCCCGCCCGCGCCGTCGTCGATGCACGCAAGGACCCGGCCACCGGCACGCTCGACGAAGCGAAGCACCTCGGTGCGGGCGATGCTGTGCATCGGCAGGTTGCGCGGGTCCCGTGCCCGCCGGCGCCGGTAGATCACCTCACGCGCCCGCGAAGGCAGCCGGTTGACTAAGGTGCCCACCAGGGGCTTGGTGCTCTTCCACGAGCACTCCGAAGGGACCTGGAGGATCGCGATGCCCCGTGGCCGTAGGACGCGGAGAAACTCGCGGATGTATCCCTTGGCCAGGGGCGGAGGCATGTGCTGAAGGACGATGTTCGTGAGCACGAAGTCGAAGCTGGCAGCGGGAAACGGGAGACGGGGCTCGGTGTTGACCACGAAGCGGCAATTCGGGTGCTCGGAAGCCACCAGGCGGTCCGCCTGCTCGACCATCGGCGCCGAGACGTCGACGCCGGTCACGGTGTCGAAATGCCCGGCCAGGGCGCGCGCGAGGCGTCCGAGCCCGCAGCCGAAATCGAGGGCGTCGCCGAAGGTCGGCGACGCATTCACGGCGCGGGCCTGGGTGAGAAAGCTGTCCACCTCGCGCTCGCCCTCGGCGAAGAACTTCCCGACGTCCCAGTTGCCGTGCTCGGTCCCGTCCCATGACAGGACGGCCCAGAACGGGTCTTCGCGGCCGATATTCTCCCAGGTGGCTCTGACGTCATCCAGGTTCACGCGGCCATCATAGGCGCCGCGGCTTGGCGCCTCGTCCTGCGCTCATGAAGCTGTCTCGACCGCATAACCTGCGCCATCGCCTCCGCACCGCGGCGGCGCGAGAGGCGCTCGGGAGGGCTGGTCCGATCCTCGACCGGACGATCATCGCCCTGGACTATCCGCCCAGCGCGGCCAATCTCCCGCGCTACGCGGCGCCCCACCCGAAACTGGCCGAGCTCGTAAAAAGCGGGGAAGCTCGCTACCGCCGGACGCTCGCGACGATCGGCGATTACGCCGAGGATCTCGCAGGTATCGAGGTTCGAGGCGCCGACCCGACGCAGCCGTCCTGGATCAACGGCTTCCTCCCAGGGCTGGACGGCGCCTCGATCTACGCGCTGCTGCGCTCCCTCGCTCCTGAGCGGTACGTCGAGGTGGGATCGGGCAACTCGACGAGGTTCGCGCATCGGGCCAAGGCGGATGGCGGGCTGTCGACGACGATCACGTCGATTGACCCTGCGCCGCGAGCGGAGGTAAGCGCGCTCTGCGACATCGGCGTGCGCAAGCCGCTCGAGTCGCTCGACCTCTCACTGTGGGCTGACGTGAAACCGGGGGACATGATCTTCATCGACGGCTCGCACCGGGTGTTCATGAACAGCGACGTCGTCGCCTTCTTCCTCGACGTTCTCCCGAGCCTCCCCGCCGGTGTCCTCGTCGGGGTCCACGACGTCTACCTGCCCTACGACTACCCGCAGGACATCGCCGACCGTTATTACTCCGAGCAGTATGTCCTGGCGGCGTATCTGCTCGGCGGGGCGGGGGTGGAGATCGTGCTCCCTGCCCACTACGTGTTCATGAACATGCGAGCCGAGCTCGACGCGCTGTGGGCCAAGTCACCACGCTTCGCCGAGATCGAACATCACGGCGTCGCGTTCTGGCTGCAGACTTAGTGCCCCCGTTCGGGAACACTTAGTGACCTCAGGCCCGGTCCCCAAACACCGCCGCCGACCATGCCGGCCACCGAGCGCTCCACGTGTGCTCGGCCGCCCACCGCCGGCGCTCAGCCGCAAATGCCGCCGGTTCGGCGGCGGCGGCGGCGATCGCCGCGCAGAGCTCGTCGGGGGTCTCGCCGAGCGACAGGTGCGGGGGCCCGTCGGCGGCCAGCGCGTCCCGCCAGGGCGTGCTCACGATCGGGCGCCCGCGGGCGGCGTAGTCGTAGAGCTTCATCGAGTCCTGCCCCAGGGAGTGCTCGCTGCGATTCGGGGCAATCGCCACCGCGCCTCGGTCGAGGACGCCGACCATCTCCTCTCGCGGGAGCGGCCCGTGCCACCTAACGCGTGACGCGCCGAGATCGAGGAGGTCCCGCAGTTCGGGCGCGGGGCGGTCGCCGAGCCCGGGGTACATGCAGGCGCCGACGAGCTCGAGCTGCCAGTCGGGCAGGAGCTCGAGCACGCGGCGCACGAGCGGGGCATCGAAGCGCGGTGTGAGCGTTCCCACGTACACCAAGGTGCGCTCGGCGGCAGGGGCGCTCGGAGCGTCGATCATCGCCTCGGTCACCCCGTTGCGGATCAATACCGGCTCGCGGCCGGGAAAGCGCGAGGCGAGCGCCGGATTGACGACGATGACCTCGTCGGCCTCGGCGGCGATCCGCCGGTAGAGCTTCGCGAACCTCGCGCGGCGCCCGGGCATGAGCTCGCCCCAGTCATCGGACATGTCGAAGACGCGGCGGCGCGTGGTGCTCGCGGCGACCGCGGGCCAGTCCCACGGCCAGCAGCACACCACCGAGGCATCCGAGAGAGTGGCCACCGATCTCGCCAGGCTCAGGCGCAGGAGCTGCGAGTCGACAAACCGGGCGAGCGCGTAGCGGTGACCGGGCACGAAGGTACTCCGCTGCCTGACCACGAGCGAGCTCGCGACCGCTCGTCGCGACCCGCCACCGAGGCCGCCGAGCCAGTCGCGACCTCGCCCGCGGCGGAGCTCGCGCACGTCGAGGGGAGCGGCCAGGAACGCGACCGGGTGCCCGAGCTCGGCGGCGATCGTCGCCCAGGCATGCTCGCGGCGCACGGCAGGTTCCCAGGCACTCTTCGAGCAGAGGACGAGCGGGGCCGGCCCGGCGGTGCTAGCCACGGGCCATCCGCTCGTACACCTCCAGATGCCGGTCGGCGATCGTGGGCCAGCTCATCGCCGGGATCACGCGCGCGCGCACGCGCGAGGCAAGCGCCCCCAGGACCCCCTCGGGCCGGGTCACGCCGAGGACCGCAGCCGCGAGCTCGCTAGGGGAGGGACCGGCGGCCAGCAGGCGGGGATCGATCGCCGCCAGGATCTCGGGAGTCCCGCCGACCGGGGTGCCGACCACCGGTGTGCCGCACGCCAGCGCCTCGATCGTCGAGATGCCGAATCCCTCTAGCTCCTGGGTGGGGAGCACGAACAGGTTCGCGGCGCGGTACCAGCCGACAAGGTCGGCTTCCGAGACGCGTCCCAGGAGGAAGACGCTGCCGGCGAGCGAGAGCTCACGGATCAGCGACCGTATCTCTTCGGCCAATGGCCCGTCGCCGGCGACCGCGAGTCGAGCGCCAGGGAGCTCAGCCACGATCTCCGGCATCGCGCGCACGAGCTCGGAGACTCCCGTGCGCGGTACGAGCCGGCGCGCCGTGAAGAGCAGCGGCGCTCCCTCCCGGGCCACCGGGTGGTCGATCCCCGGGCCCGGGGAGAAATGCTCGCCGTCGATGCCTGACGGAATCGTCTGCGCCCGGTGGGCGGCGGCCGGAGAGAGATCGGCGAGCTGGCCGCGCATGTAGCTCGTAAGGACGATCGTCGCCCGCGCGCGGGTCGCGACGAGTCGCTCGCCCGCGCGCGCGACCGCGACCAGCGATCCCCGCAGAGCGCCCGGAAGGGCGTACCGGTCCCGGTGCTCTGGCAGCAGCTCGCGGTGAATCGGGGCGTGGAAGGTGTGAAGGTAAGGGACGCCGAGCAGGGCCGCCGGTGCGCCCTGGAGCGGATAGTGGACGTGGACGGTCCCATCCGTGGCGGAGATCGAGCGAGCCACAGCCCTCAGCGAAGCGAGCGGATATGCCGCCGCGTAGAGGGGATGGCTGCGCTCGGGCACGTCGAAGCGGCGAAGCTCGACCCCGTCGTCGGCTCGCTCGTATCGCGGCGTCTCGGGCATGACGCGCTTGGCGAGCACGGTCACGGGGACACCGCGCGCGACGATCGCCCCGGCCAGTTCGCGGACGTAGCGTTGGAGACCGCCAAGCTGATCGGGCATGATCGCGTTGACGATCATCAGGACACCGCGACTCGGACCGGGCTGATCTTGCCGCGGCACTCGGTACCGGCGTTCAGGCACCAGTCCGGCTGCCGTAGCGTCCTGCGGCGGCGACGGCGCCAAGGAGGATCGCCATGGACGCTGCGACGGGCTGGTTCTCGATCGTGTAGTCGGTGACCCAACAGATCAAGAGAGCGACCACTGCGCCGGCGAGACCGGCCCCCAGAACCGGATAGGCCCGCAAGCCGGCGCGGAGATCGCGAAACAAGCCGCGAAAGAGCAAGAGCAGGAGAACGGCGCCGAATATGCCGGCCTCCCCGAGAAGCTGAAAATACGTCGAGCTCGCGTTCTCGGTGCCGACGATCGCCGCGCTGTTGGCGAGGGCTCGGGCGTCGCCGAGCCCAGCTTGCTTGAGCGATTCATGGTCGATCAGGAACCGCGGCATATTGCCGACGCCGATGCCGGCGATCGGGTGCCTGAGAAAGGCATCGTCGACGGCGATGGTCCAGTACGAGACGCGGTTCTGGTCACCTTTCGCTACCCCCTGTTGGGCAGCCGATTGGCCTTGCGTGTTCGTGGGGTTGAGGATCGACGCGAGTCGTCCCTGGACGGCGGACCCCGCCAACAGGTACCCGACCGCGCCAATGGCGACGACGCCTGCGGCGACTACCGGCGCAGCGCGCCTACGCGTGAGGCGCGGCAGGAGCAGGAGCGTGAGCGCCAAGCCGACCACCGCTCCAATCCAGATCGCCCGAGAGAGTGAGAGTGCGAGCCCCGTGCCCGCCAGTGACCCTGCCGCGAGCAGCAGCAATCGCCGCGTCCAG
>JALYZL010000179.1 GCA_030948875.1 Actinomycetota bacterium | reverse complement strand
ATCCTGCGTCTCGTCGTCGCGCGGCGCGGCGCGTTCTCCGGGGCGCGATGGAACGCTGCCCAGCCGGGCAGCTGCAGCGCATAGAACATCGGCCCCGAAGTGGACGCCGGAGGCCTGGGAACTGCAGTTTGGTGCTTCATGGCGGGCTCCTCCTGGCGCCGCTTGTGTGATCTGCCACAGCTACCCGCAGGGGGCGATGTCAAACGGGCCTACTCGTCCCGCGCGCGGTAGCGGGACCGGCTCTGCTCGAGCACCGCGAGGGCGTCCTCGCGCGAGCGCCAGCCCGTAACCTCGACCGGCTTACCTTCCGGCTGCTTGTAGATCGAGAAGAAGTGCTCGATCTCGATGCGGAGCTGCGCCGGGATGTCCTCGAGCTGCTCGAGGTCCATCCAGTTGGGATCGGTGCACGGGACGGACAGGATCTTGTCGTCGCCGCCCTCCTCGTCGCTCATGCCGAGGACCGCGATCGGCTTGACCTCGATCAGGCAGCCGGGAAAGGTCGGTTCGGAGACGCACACGAGCGCATCGAGGGGATCTCCGTCCTCGGCCAGGGTCTCGGGGAAGAAGCCGTAGTCGGTGGGATAGACAACCGAGGCCGACAGGAACCGGCTTAGGAAGATCTCCCCCAGATCCTGATCCCATTCGTACTTGTTTCGGCTGCCCTTGGGGATCTCCACCCGGCAGATCAGCCGTTCTTGCTCCGCCGGTCCGGTCACGGTGCACCGTTACCCGGCTCGGGCGCACGCGAAAACGCGCTCGCGCGCCCGTTTCGATCGCCTGGGGCACGGGTACGCATGCAGGCGAGATGAAAGTTCTCGTTCGCGCCAGCGAACCGATCTCGGCCGACCAGCTTCGCTCCGCGCTGGATGGCCAGGGCGACGCGGCGAAGGATCTTGACGATGTCGAGATCAGGATCGTCGCCCCGGCGCTCCACGACTCGGCGTTCCAGTTCTGGATCTCGGACGCCGACGAGGCGATCTCCAAAGCGGATGAGGTGTGGCGTACTTCGGTAGCCAAGCTCGGCGCGGCCGGGGTGGACGCCCAGGGCGATACCGGGGAGGGCGATCCGTTGCGCGCGATCGAGGACGCGCTCGCGAATTTCGACGCCGAGCGGACCATCGTGTTCACCGATCCCGAATCCGAGCAGCGCTACCGCGAGGACATCGACGAGGCCGAGCTCGAGGAGCGGTTTGGCCGGCCCGTCGAGCACGTCTCGACCTCGAGCTCCGATAGCTAAGGGCCCGCGTAAGAATTACGCGAACCCTAACGCGCCGGCGAGTCGCGGCGCTCCTCGACGACGAGGCGCACCACCTCGGCGCCGCCCGACGGTTCCAGGGTAAATTCCGCGACGACCTGGGGCAGCCCATCCTGCAGTAGCCGCCCGCCGTGTCCGGCTCGGAAGGGACCAACACTGAGCTCTAGGCGCTTGTGACCTGCGGCGAGCGCAAACGTGATGCCGTCGGCGCTCGCGGCGGACTCCGCCGCGGCGGCGATGGCATCGGTCACTAGGTAGAGGTCGGAAAAGCGGTCGAGTGAGAGGTGAGTTCGCGCGGCGACTGCCCTCGACACGCGTCCGAGCACGCCAGCCAGCAATCCGACCGGCCACACCGTCACGACGACGTCGCCCGAAAGCTCCACGGGTGCGTCGTCGGCCGGATCGGCGTCCGGCGGGCGTTCGAGCGGCGTGCCAACGCCGCGCCGGCTGCTGAAGGCCATCCGCACCTCGGTCCCGCCATCGGGAGCGCGGATGAACTCGGCCCGGTCGGCGAGGGCGCTGATCACCGCCAGACCCACGCCCATCCGCTCATCGGAGGGGCCGACCTGCTGGATCCCGCCGCCCCAGTCGCGGATCGTCGCCACGATCTCGTCGGGCCCAATCTCGAGGCCCGCGACGAGCGGGCCCGGCTTGCCGTCGTAGGCATAGAGCACGACGTTGTTGCACGCCTCGCTGATCGCCGTCTTGAGGTCGTCGAACAGCTCGGGGTCGAACTCCAGCAGCTGGGCGACACCCGCGAGTGCGGCGCGGACGATCGCCGGCGCCTCAGGCCGGCTATCCATCTCGAGACGCACCGCCGAAAAGTCTTCCGTCACATCTAGCGTGTCCCCCGCCTTCCCGGCGAGTCGAGAGACCAAACGTAGCCGGTCAGGTTTGTGGGCTAGGCCGGGCTAGGCCCAATATGTGCTGGGCCAGGAAGCGCCACGCCACCTCCTCGCCGACATCAACGCGCGGTCTAGCGAACAACGTACGCCGGAGAATCGTTTTGACCGCCAACAGCGAGGGTATTTCGTACTCAATGCCCGCTCATCTCTCACCGAGAATCGTCTCGAGCCCGAGCACCGACCCGCGCTTTCAGACCGGCGCCTACATCACCGACGGCGAAGATCTCTACTGGGTACAGCGCGCGACGTTCAGGCCGACACCAACATCGTTACGCGCGAACGTCCTGGTGGTGGAAGACTGCAGAACGAACATCATGCTCGAGCTCGACCTGGCCCTGGTAAACGACACGTGCACCCTGGTACGCGAAGCACCGAGCCCGTGACCGAGAGCGCCGACCGGACCGAATTTCGCCGTCGTCTGGCCCAGCAACTGCGCGTGGACTCGATCCGCGCGAGCGACGCCGCCGGGTCCGGACATCCCACATCCTCGATGTCGGCGGCCGACCTCATGGCGGTGCTCCTCGATGGGCACTTGCGGCTGAACTTCGAGCACGCTCCCGACCCGCGCAACGACCACCTCGTGTTCTCCAAGGGCCACGCCTCGCCGCTCGTCTACTCGGTCTTCAAGGCCGCGGGCGCGATCAGCGATGCGGATCTGCTCAGCTTCCGGCAGTTCGGGAGCCGGTTCCAGGGCCACCCCACTCCGATCCTCCCATGGGTCGACGTGGCCACCGGCTCGCTCGGCCAGGGGCTCCCGGTCGGTGTCGGCCTGGCGCTCGCCGCCCGCCGTCTGGACCACTCGCCCTCGCGCGTGTGGGTGCTGTGCGGCGACGGCGAGATGGCCGAGGGATCGATCTGGGAGGCGTTCGACCACGCGTCGTACAACCACCTCGACAATCTCATCGCCATCGTCGACGTCAACCGGCTGGGCCAGACCGGCGAGACGATGCACGGCTGGGACGTCGACACCTACGCCGCGCGCGCGCGGTCCTTCGGCTGTGAGGCACTCACCGTTGACGGGCACGACGTCGTCGCCATCGACGACGCACTGACCCGAGCTGAGCAGAGCGACGGTCCGTGCGCCATCTTCGCGCGCACCAAGAAGGGCGCCGGCGTCGCCGAAGTCGAGGATCAGAACGGCAAGCACGGCAAGCCACTCAAGGACCCCAAACGGGCGATCGAGGAGCTCGGTGGCGAGCAACACATCCATGTCGACGTCGCCACGCCCACCGGCGACTACCAGCCCCCGCGCATCGAGGTTCCCGGCGGCGAGCTCCCCCGCTACTCGGTCGGCGACTCGCTCGCCACCCGTAAGGCCTACGGCGAGGCGCTCAAGGCGCTCGGCGACATGCGCGGCGACGTGGTGGCGCTCGATGGCGAGGTCGGCAACTCGACCTTCAGCGAGATCTTCGGAGATGCCCACCCGGACCGCTACTTCGAGATGTTCATCGCTGAGCAGCAGATGGTCGCCGCCGCGGTCGGCTTCCAGCGCCGGGGATGGGTGCCTTTCGCCTCGAGCTTCGCCGCGTTCCTCACCCGCGCTTACGACTTCGTGCGCATGGCCGCCGTCAGCCAGGCGAACCTGCGCCTGTGCGGTTCCCACGCGGGCGTCGCGATCGGCGAGGACGGGCCGTCGCAGATGGGGCTCGAGGACCTGGCCTCGCTCAGGGCGATCACCTCGAGCGCCGTGTTGTGTCCCTGTGACGCCAATCAGACCGCTAGGCTTGTGGCCGCGATGGCCGACCGCGACGGCATCACCTACCTGCGCACCCAGCGCGGCGACTCGCCGGTGATCTACGACGCCGAGGAGAACTTCTTCATCGGCGGCAGTCGGGTTGTCCGCGAGGGCACGGATATCACGCTGGCCGGTACCGGTCTCACCGTGCACGAGGCGCTCACCGCCGCCGAGCGGCTGGCCGCCGACGGTATCGAGGCGCGGGTGATCGACGTGTATTCGATCAAGCCGCTCGACGTGCAGACGTTGGTGTCGGCCGCCGAGGAGACGGGCGCGATCGTCACCGCCGAGGACCACCGGCCCGAAGGCGGGCTCGGCGATGCCATTGCCGGCGCGCTGGCGGAGGCCGGGAGGCCGGTCCGGATGCGCAAGCTCGCCGTGTACGAGCTCCCCGGCTCGGGCAAGCCCGCCGAGCTCCTCCATCAGGCCGGGATCGACGCCGACGCGATCGTCGGCGCCGCCCGCGAGGTCGCTCACGCGATGGCGGGCTGACGAGATGGAGGGCTCGCGCAATCGGCTATGCGAGATCGAGGCGCTCGGTCAATCAGTGTGGCTCGACAATCTGGGCCGGCATCTCCTCGACGACGGGGAGCTGAGGCGGCTGATCGAGGAGGACGGACTCTCGGGCGTCACCTCGAACCCGAGCATCTTCGAGAAGAGCATCGGCCACTCTGGCCGCTACGATGATCTCGTCCGCGACCTCGCGCGCGAGCTCGACGACCCGCAGGAGATCTTCGAGCAGCTCGCCTACCGCGACATCAGAGACGCCGCCGACCTGCTCCGCGCCACCTTCGAGCAGACCGCCGGCCAGGATGGCTACGTGTCCTTCGAGCTCCCCGCCTCGCTCGCCCACGATGCCGAGGGATCGGTGGCGGCGGCGCAGAAGCACCAGCGCGCGATCGACCGCGGCAACGTCCTCATCAAGGTTCCCGGCACCGAGGCCGGTGTTGAGGCCTTCGAGCAGATCACGGCCCTCGGCATCAACGTCAACGTGACCCTCCTGTTCGCGCTCTCCCGCTATGAGGAGATCGCCGAGGCATACCTGCGCGGGCTCGAACAGCGTGTAGAGCGCGGCGAGCCCGTCGACCTGAGCGCCTCGGTGGCAAGCTTCTTCGTCTCGCGTGTCGACACCAGGATCGACGCCGAGCTCGAGCGCCTCGGCCGGTCCGACCTCCGCGGACGTGCGGCGGTGGCCAACGCCAAGATCGCCTACGAGTCATTCGGCCGGCTGTTCTCGGGTCCGCGTTGGGAGGCCCTGGCAGCCCACGGCGCCAACCTGCAGCGACCGCTGTGGGCGTCGACCTCGACCAAGAACCCCGACTACCCCGACACCTTGTACGTCGACGAGCTCATCGGTCCCGACACGGTCAACACCATGCCGGACGAAACGCTCGCCGCCGCCCGCGACCACGCCACCCCGGCGCGGACCGTCGACCAGGATCTCGAGGGGGCTCACCGGACGATGGAGGCCGTGCGTGAGGCAGGAGTCGAAGTCGATCGCATCGTCCTCCACCAGCTCGTGGACGAGGGCGTCAAGGCCTTCAGCGATGCCTACGAGTCCCTGCTCAGCACCCTTGAGCAGAAGGCGCGCGAGCTCGCGCCGACGTCGTAGCGCGGTCCCGCGGGCGCAGCGGGCCGCCCCCGAGGGCCGCCCCCGAGGAGGGCGGCCCCGCCCCAGATACGTCTCTCCTACCCGGCGTTCTCGGGATGCCCGGTGGCCTGCGAGCCTTCGCTCGCGGCGCCTGGCGCGGAGTCCCCGGACGGACCGCCGGACTCGCCGGCCCCGCCCTCCGCCTCCTCGTCCGGACGGAGGCCGGGGTCAGCCCCGCCGTGACCGGCGCGACCGCCCTCGGCCTCCTCCTGATTCTGATTGGAGACGGCGCCCGGCGGATCGGTGCTGTCTGCGGCCGAGCTCACGGCGCTACCAGCGTCCGTACCACCGACGCCGACCCGCGGATGCCTCTACGCCACCGACGAAGAAGCCGATGGCCCAGAGAACGAGCGCGGCGATGAGCACGAACCATAGGAAATGGGCGGCAAAGCCGAGCCCGCCGAACAGCGCGAGAATGAGCAACAGGATGACAAGCGCAACCATGTGGTTGACCTCCTTGGTCTGCAGCAGCCGGCGTCCCGGCCGGTCTGCTTGTGGTAATTGATACCTACCCAGAATCGGGTGCATCCATTCGCCGTCACAGTTCGTTGACGGCCGTGTCTCCCGGTCGATTTCCGCGTCTCCCGTTCGTCTCATACGCGACCATCCACTAAAGGAGGAACGCGATGAAGTACATGCTGCTGATTCACCAGGGGTGACACCCCGACCCCGTACGACCCCGAGGCGTCGGCGCGCCTCTCCGAGGAGGAGCAGACGGCGGTCTACGCCGACTATCAGCCGGTCGACAAAGCCCCGGGCGTCGCCCCGGGCATGCAGATGCAGCCCCCGGAGATGGCCACGCGAAGGGGCGCCGGCCAGCCCGAGGAACTGGCTCATCGCCACGGCCCGCAACCGGGCCATCGACCGGATTCGCCGTGATCGGATGCTGGCCGCCAAGGCCCGCCTCATCGAGAGCGCTCATGCTCCTGCACGATTCGCGCCGCGAGGCCCGAGGAGCGCTGCGACTGGCCCCAGATCGCCGCGCTCTAAGCCGAGCTCGGTCGCGGTCGTTCATCTGATCGAAGCTACGCGGGGCCGTCGCACCCAAACCAGTAGGCTCGCGACGAGGTGGAGAACGAATTCCGGATCGACGTTCGGAGGACCGATGACGCGACCGTGGTCTCGGTCAGCGGCGAGCTCGACCTCGTTTCCAGCACCGGCCTCGAGGAAGCGCTCGAGCAGCTCGACGGCTCCGAGCCCCCGTTCGTCATCCTCGACCTCAGCGACGTCGAGTTCATGGACTCCGCGGGACTCGCCGTGGTGGTCAGAGCCCACCAGCGAGCAGACAGTGCCGGAACCCGGTTCGCCGTGGTCAGCGCCGTCCCGCAGGTGCGACGGCTCCTGAGCCTGACCGGCATGGACGAGCGGGTGACGGTCGCCCAGACCCCCGAGGAGTTGCTCGGCGGAGGCTGAACGTGGTCTGGGCAGCCCATGTCTGAGATCCTCCTGATCGGTGCCCGGCCCGAGCAGGTGCGCACGTTCGAGGCAGTACTCACCCCGCACACGGTAACGACCGCGAGCTCGCGCGCTGAGGCGCTCTGCCTCCTCGATGGACGCGATTTCGCGCTCGTCATCGTTGCGTCGCCCGACGCCCAAGCGACGCAGTCGCCATCCACCCTCGAAGCCGAGGCGCGCAAGCGCAAGATTCCCATCGCCTCCCTGGCCGGCGGGCACGGCGAGGCGGACGGGGATCGCCTGGTCCCCCGCCGCCACGTCGAGCAGGCCCGCGCGGAGCTGGAGCTCGAGCACCTGGCCCGGGCGCAGGCGGAGGCGACGGCGGATCGGCTGCACAAGCTCCAGCTCTTCACCGGCGCGCTCCAGGCGCTGTCGCTCGACGCGCTCTTGGCGGAGCTCGCCCTCCGTCTCGCCGAGCAGTTCGACGCGCAGCTCGCCGAGGTCCGGATCGACGGGCCTGACGCGGAGATACCCATCGTCGTCCGCGCGGCGGCCGGACGGGTGCGGGGTAGCGATCACGACAGCGGTTCGCTGCCCGCGGAGGCCTGGCGCGAGGCGGCGCTCGCGGTCGACGGTGCAACGATGGGAAGCTTGCGCCTCGTACCCTCGGCGGAGTCTTCGTTCGCCGAGGCCGACCAAATGTTGCTCGAAGTCCTCGCCGAGCGCGCCGCGCTTTCGATCCGCCGGGCGCAGCTCCACGAGCAGGAGCACCGCATCGCCGCGACGCTTCAGCGCCGCCTGCTCCCAACCCGCCTGCCCGAGGTTCCCGGGGTCGAGCTCACGGCTCACTACGACTCGGCGGGCGACGTCGGCGAGGTCGGCGGCGACTGGTACGACGTCTTCGAGCTGCCCGGGCCACGGGTCGGCATCGTCCTCGGAGACGTCGCCGGGAAGGGCTTGCCCGCCGCCTCGACGATGGGAGAGCTCCGCAGCGTCGCGCGCGCGTTCGCTTTCGGCGACGCGCAGACCCGCACCCCGGGCGACGTTCTCACGCGGCTGAACCGCCACCAGCTCGCGCTCGGTGCCGACGAAATGTTCACGGTTCTCTACGCGATCATCGATCCCCGCCGCGGAGAGGTCTCATGGGCCAACGCCGGTCATCCCCCGCCGCTCCTGCATCGCGGCACGGGCGAAAGTGGCTGCCTCGAGGGGGGCGATGGGCTGATGGGGATCGACGACATCGTCTACACCGATCTGCACGAGCGCGTCGGAGGGCGCGACACGCTGATCTTTTACACCGATGGCCTCGTCGAGCGCCGCGGGGAGTCACTCGACACCGGGCTCGCACGCCTCGCGCGTGCCGTGGCGAGCGGTCCCGCCGATCCCCAGGCGCTGTGCCGCCACATCGTCGCCGAGGTGGCGCCGGGCGAGCGTGCGCCCGCCGACGACGTGACGATCGTGCTGGCGAGGATGGGGACTGCTGCGCAGTCCCCTGGGAGTTCGCCTGGCGGCGAAAGTCCCGGCTAGCGCTTACCTACGCCCGCACCGCCGCCGACGCGCCACCGCCGTCGTCGCCGTCGACCACGACCAGGCGCCACAGCTCCGCCTCGCCCACCGGCTCCACCACGAGCTCGACGGCGAGCAGCGAGAGCGCGGAGCCGAGCTGACCGAACCCGTCCGCCCCCCGGAGCTCGGTGCCGCTCCCGGTGCGAAACGGCCCGACCGTGAGCTCGAGCCGGTGATCGCGAGCTGCCACCGCGAAGTCGAGATGATCGCCGACGGCCGAAGGCGCGGCGTGGGCGGCAACCGCGTCGGTCACGAGATAGACGTCGCAGAAGCGGTCCAGCGAGAAGCGAGCCCGCGCCGCCAGGGCGGTCGCCACCCGCGCCAGCACTCCGGCCAGCAACCCCACCGGCGAAAGCGTCGCGATCGCGTCGCCCGACAGCTCCAGCGCCACCGGCTCAGCCGCCTCGATGCACGCGCCGGCCTCGAGGGTGCGGCTCCCGCGCTGGCCGGTGAACGCCATACGCACCTCGGTCCCACCGCCGGAAGCGCGCACGAACTGGGTTCGATCCGCGAGCGCGCTGATCACCGCGAGCCCGACGTGGAAACGATCCTCTGACGGGGCAATCTCGCGAATCCCGCGACCCCAGTCGCGGACCACGGCCTCCACCTCGTCGGGCGCGATCTCGACACTTACGGCAAGCGGGCCCGGCTCCCCGTCGTAGGCGTGCAGGACCACGTTGTTGCATGCTTCGCTGACCACGGTCTTGAGGTTGTGGACAAACTCGGGATCGAAGCCGAGGAGATCGGCCACCCCCGCGAGCATGCCGCGGACGAGAACGAGGGAATCCGGTCGGCTCTCCAGCTCGAGCTTGACCGTCGGCACCGTTTCGATCACGCTCCGGCTCCGACGGATTGTTCCGCGCGATCCATCCTCAATGGCCTGCCCACCGCGAAAGTACCTCCAAACTCGTCTAACTCCGGGCGGGGTGGCGTCAACGCATCGTCCCCGCCCCGAGCGGAAACGGGTCACCCCGCCCGCGCCGCGGCCAGCCACGATTATCGGCGGTTGTACCGCTAGCCGGCGGTTAAGCGCTGAGGCTGCATGTCGGGCTCGGTCAGCTCTCTGAGCTTCTCGAGCGCGCCGCGCAGGATCCGCGAAACCTGCATCTGAGAGACGCCGATGAGCTCGGCGATCTGGGTCTGCGTCCGATCCTCGACGAAGCGGAGGATCAGCACACGACGCTCGCGCGCCGAAAGCGAACGGGCGGCAGCGCTGATCGTCACGCTGGCGTCGACGAGCTCGAACCGCTCGTCATCCTCGCCGAACGTGTCGGCGAGTGTCCCCGATCCTCCCTCCCCGTCGTCGTGGGGTGCGTCGAGGGAAACGCTGTGGTGCGCCGCCGCGGTCTCCAGGCCTTCGAGCACGTCCTCGATGCTGAGCTCGGTGTACTCGGCCAGGAGCCCAATGCTCGGGGCGCGGCCGTTCTTGACGGTGAGCTTCTGATAGGCGTCCTCGACGCGCAGAGCCATCTCTTGCGCCCCGCGCGGGACATGTACCGACCAGCCGAGATCCCGGAAGTAGCGCTTCAGCTCACCGAGGATGGTCGGCACCGCGAAGGAAGAGAATGCCGTTCCGCGCGCGGGATCGAAGCGGTCGACGGCCTTGACGAGGCCAAGACTGGCGACCTGCAGAAGGTCGTCGAACGGCTCGCGGGCTCCGGCGTACCGGCGGGCGAGCTTGCGCGCCAGGGGGAGGAACCGCTCCACCAGCTCAGCGCGGGCACGGCGGTCGCCGTTCCCGCGCAACTGCGCGAAGAGCTCGTTGGTATCGAGGCGTCCGATTGTCGAAACGGACTCGACAGCGCGGTCCCGCGGGGCGCTTATCGTCTCCATCGCCATCGTCTTACCCAGCTGTACCGGGCGTGAAACCCGTTTCTGCCCGGCTGCGGGTGGGTACCGCAAATGTATGCCTCCCCCAGCGATCGTCGCTCCCGCCACAAGCCTTGCCCAGGCTCAGACGGGCTGACTGCTCCGAGGCGGGGCTCGCGCGGCGCCGGCGCGGGCGCGGCTTCGAATATCGCGACGCTGACGGCAATCGCTTGCGCGACGAGGAGGCGCTCGCGCGGATCCGGGAGCTGGCGATTCCCCCCGCGTGGACCGACGTGTGGATCTGTCGCGACCCCCTGGGACACCTTCAGGCCATCGGCGTCGACGCCGCGGGCCGCAAGCAGTATCTGTACCACCCCTCATGGAGGGTCAGGCGCGACCGCGCGAAGTTCGACGAGATGCTCGAGTTCGCCGCCGCGCTGCCACGGCTGCGCCGCCGCGCGCGCCGCGACCTGCGCGGGGAGGCGCTGACCCACGATCGCGTCCTGGCCTGCGCGCTCTTGCTCCTCGACCTGGGCTTCTTCCGGATCGGCTCTGAGACCTACGCCGAGCAGAACGGGAGCTTCGGCCTCGTCACCATGCTCAAGCGGCACGTGCGCCTGGAGAGCGACCAGCTCGTCTTCGACTACCAGGCCAAGGGCGGGCGGAGGCGCGTCCAGGCGATCGCCGACCCCGCGGTGCGGGAGGTTGTCGCCGAACTCAAGCGCCGCCGCGGCGGCGGCGAGCGGCTCCTCGCCTACCGCGAGGGCAGGCACTGGGTCGAGCTGCGTTCTGAGACCCTCAATGATGAGATCAAGGCGCTGACCGGCGGGGACTTCTCCGCCAAGGACTTCAGGACCTGGAACGCGACAGTCCTCGCCGCCGTCGCCGTCGCCACCCTGGGGACCGACGCGGGCTCCAAGGGCACGCGCAAGCGGGCGGTCAATGCTGCGGTCAAGGCCGTGGCTGCCTATCTCGGCAACACCCCGGCGGTATGCCGCGCCTCCTACATCGACCCGCGCGTGTTCGACCGCTTCCAGGGCGGGCACACGATCGCCGAGACACTCGAGCGCCCGCTCGCGAGCGTCGACCTCGCCAAGCGCCGTTCGCGCGAGGAGGTCGAGGCCGCCGTGCTCGACCTGATCGGCTAGGACCCCGCCTGGTCAGCGCCTGTTCAGTCGCGCTTGCGCTCGGCCTTGGCCCGACTGGCGGACTGCCGCAGGCCCGCGGCCGCGTCGCGCACCGCGACCTCCTTCTCGCGCTCGCGCAGGGCCTCCGACTTGGCGTCGAGCGCTTCCAGGCGCTCCCTCGCGGCCCGGTCCTCGACTGCCTTCTCGGTGCGCTCGGCGGCGCTGCGGCTGTTCGCGAGGCGGTCGTTGCGGACCTCTGTGGCACGCCGGACCTGGCGCGCGCGCTGGCGCGCGGCGTCCTCGCGCTTGGCGTCGGCGCGTTGCTTGGCCTGCTGGCGCTGGCCGGTGGCCTGTCGTTGGCGCTCGCGGAGGCGAGCATCGGCCTCCTCTGCGGTGCGCTCCGCTTCGGCGTGCAGCTTGAGAGCACGCTCGCGCTCGTCCGCGGCGGCGCGGCGACGCTCGGCATCCTCGCGCAAGGTGGCGTCGCCGAGAAGCGCGGCGACCATCGCCCGCACGGTGGCGTCGGCTCGGTCGAGCACCAGCTCGGCCGCAGGCTGGGCCCCCGTGCCGTTCCCCGGCAGGAGGCGGATGGCGCTATCGAGCGGCAAGCGCACGAGCTTCAGATAGCCGTCGACGGCGGCGGTGGGAATATCGCGTACGTTCATCGGGTCTCCTCGGGGTCAATTGCGTCGGCCGCCGCCTCGGCGCGCCGAGCCTGTTCTTCGAGGCGAACCGCATCTGCCGCCTCGGCGAGGCGCTCCCGCTCGGCCTGCTCCTCGGTGGTCTTGGCCGCCGCTTCCTGCGCCCTGCGTTCGGCCTCGGCCGCGCGTTGCTGCCGTGCGGCTTCGCTCTGCGCCTGGCGCTCGGCCGCGACTCGGTCGGCTTCGATCGTCGCCTCGCGGTCGTGCTCGGCGACCTCCGCCTGGAGGCGCTCGCGCTCGGCCTCGGTCTGCACCTGGTCCTCCAGGAGTTGCGCCTCGGCCTCACGGCGCCTGGCCTCCGCTGCGGTCTCGACAGCCTGTTCCTCGAGGTCGGCCTGTGTCTGCTGCAGACGTCCCTCCCGGGTCAGCTCATCGTTTCCGATAATCGATCCGGCCGCTTCCTTGGCCCTGCCCGCGAGCTTGCCGACGATCCCACCGGCCGTCCGCTCTGAGTTCTCTTGATTAGTCAAATCCGTTCATTGCTCCTTTGCCTGCGTCTCTTATCGTCGCGCGCACGCGGGTCAGCGCTCAGCGCCCCGCGGTGCCTCCCTCACCTGCTGTGCCTCTACCCGGCCACGCGATCAGGCAAACGCTGTTCGTGCTGGGGCGCCTCAGGTCGCTTCCAGCAGCCGCACGGTCTCGAACCCGTCTCCGCGGGGCAGGACGTCGCGCCATCCAGAGCCCGGGATCGTCACCTCTTCGAGCTGGGTCTCGCCACGCAGGCCCACGATCACGGCGACCTCGTCGTCCCCGCGGGTGAAAGCGCATACGTCGTCGCGGGCGTTCACCGGCGTGTAGGCGCCCGAGAAGGCGCCGGGTCGGCGGGCGCGCAGCGCAAGCCCTTCGCGGATGAGATAGAGCTTGCGCCCGCGACGGTCCGGGATCTTGCCGCGTTCCACCTGCTGGAGGATCTCGCGACGCTCGTCCCAGTGGACCGGGCGGCGGTTGTCGGGGTCGACGAGGTTCAGCGCCCACAGCTCGTCGCCTTGATAGATGTCGGGAACGCCAGGGGAGGTCAGCCTCAAGAGCAGCGCGCCCAGCGCGGCGGCCTCTCCCGCTCGTGCGAACTTGTCTAGGAACGGGTCGAAGGTGTCGCGGAAGGGACGGTGGTCGTAGAGCCCGGCGGCGAAGTCGAGCACCGAACGCTCCCACCGCTCATTCGGCTCGTCCCAGTCGGTGTTGACCTTAGCCTCCCGCAGCGCCTTCTCGAGATAGGCGCTCAGTCGCTCGCGCTCGATCGGCCACGCGCCCAGGAGGCTCTGATAGATCAGGTACTCCTCGTTGGGGTCGGGGCCGGGGCCGGCGCGCAGCGGCTCGTTGGCCTCGTGCCAAGCGAGCACGAGCTCGCGCCACTCGGGCGCGAAGCCGGCCAGCGTCCCGATCCTTGCCCGAACGTCCCCGCTGCGCTTGGTGTCGTGGGTCTGGGAGGCGAGCATGTGCCTGGGGAACCGGGTCGCCCGAGCAAGATTGGCCTTATGGAAATCCGCCGCGGGGAGCGAGAAGCGACCGGGATCTCCGCCCACCTCGTTGAGGGCGGTGAGCCGAAGGTAGCGGTAGAAGGCGGTGTCCTCGACGCCCTTGGCCATGACCGGCCCGGTCGTCTGCTGGAAGCGCACGACGAACTCCTCGTGCCCGCCCTCCTCGAGCAGCAGTATCCGGCGCAGGCCCCCGGGGAGATCCTTCACCACCTCCCGATCGGCGTCCTCGACCCGGCCGAGGTAGGGCTGCACGTAGCTGCGATACACGTGCAGCGCAGCCACCGCGGTCTCCAGATCGGGATGGTCGTAGAGCGTACGGAGCTTGCGCACCTCTGGCGCGAACGCGGTCCTCGCCTGCTCGAGCTTGGCTTCCGCGGCGACCTCGGCGAACGATTCGCGGTGGCCGGTGAACGTCGCGTAGAGGTCGGTGAGCTCGGGCTCGCCGCGCGGGTCGACGAGCAGCGCGGTCACGTCGTTGGCGAACTCGTAGCCCGTGGTGCCCTGCACCGGCCAGTCGCGCAGATCCTCGCCGGCCTCGAGGATCTTCTCCACCCAGACGAGCTCGACGCCGCGCTCGGCCAGGCGCTCGAGGTAGGTGGCCGGGTCGGCGAGCCCATCTGGGTGATCGATGCGCAGTCCGTCGATCAGGCCTTCGGAGACCAGTTGCAGGATCTTCCGATGCATCTCCTCGAACACCTCGGGATCCTCGACGCGCACGCCGGCGAGGTCGTCGATGGTGAAGAAGCGCCGGTACCACCCGGTCTCCGGGTCGATGTCGAAGAACTTTTCCCGGAGCTCTGGATCGCTCCAGTACGAGTTCTCCTCGCTCGTCGCCATGTGATTGGGGACGAAGTCGACGATCACCCCCATCCCGGCCTCGCGCGCGGCGCCGACGAGACGGCGAAAGCCCTCCTCCCCTCCGAGCTCGTCGGAGACGCGCGTGGGGTCGACCACGTCATAGCTGTGCGTGGACCCGGCCCGAGCCTGCATGATCGGCGAGAGGTAGAGGTGACTGATCCCCAGGCCACTCAGGTAATCGACGAGCTCGCGCGCGTGCTCGAAGCCAAAGCCCGCCGAGAGCTGGAGGCGATAGGTCGCGCGCACGATCTGCCCGTACCCGTGCCGCCGCCTTTCAATCGCCCTCGCCGATCGGCGGCTTCTTCTCGGCGCCGACCCGGGATCCTGGTCGCTCGAGCTCGAACCAGACGTGGGTGGTGCCCTCGCGTAGCCCCCAGCGACTCGAGTCGGCGTCGACGAGCCTCAGCCCCCGGCCCCCGAGGTCGTCGCCGTCGCGCTCGCGTACCTCACGCTCGAACCCGCAGCCTTCGTCGATGACCTCGCCGTGAGATCACGCCGACAGCGATTCAAAAGCTCCGGCCCGCGCCGCCCTTGACGCCCCGCCGTCTGGGAGCCTTCTTCGATGACCACGCTCCAGACGGCGACCGGCGTGTTCGGCGGCCTGCTCATCCTAGGGGCCCTGTTATCGGGCCTCGCGCATCGCGGCACCCTGTCGCTCGCCGCCGTCTTCGTGCTCGCCGGCTTCCTCCTCGGGGACGGGGCGACGGGCCTTATCCACCTGAAGCCGGACTCCGGCTTCGTCGCCGACCTCACGACCGTTGCCCTGATCGTGATCCTGTTCCGCGACGGGCTCGACGTAGACGCCCAGTTGATCCAGCGCGAGTGGCGCGTCCCCCTGCGCAAACTCGTGATCGGCATGCCGATCACCGCGGCGATCGTCGCCGTTGTCACGCACATCTTCATCGGGCTGACCTGGGCACAGTCCTTCTTGCTCGGAGCGCTGCTGTCGCCGACCGATCCCGTTCTCTCCTCCGGCGTGGTGACCGACGCTCGCGTTCCGCGCATCGTCCGCCACTCGCTCAACCTCGAGTCGGGGCTCAACGACGGCCTCGCGCTCGCCGCCGTGCTTGCTCTGGCCGCCGCGGTCGACACTCGGAGCCATCACTTCGTCTGGTGGCACTTCGCGCTCCAGGACGTCGGCCTGGGCTTCGCGTTCGGCATCGTTTGCGGCCTGGTCGCATCGATCGTGATGCCCCCTGCAACGGCCCGGCGCATACCCACAGTCCAGAAAACGCTCTACGGCCTCGGGATCGCTTTTGCCACCTACAGCGCGACGGTCTTGCCGCCGAGGGGCAACGGGCTGATCGGCGTATTCGTCGCCGCCATCGTTCTCGGCGCGCGCCGGCCCGATCTACGCGACCACTTCGTCGAGGGCGCCGGCGAGGTGATCGAGATCGTCAAGCTCGGCGTGTTCACCGTGTTCGCGTCGCTGCTCACGGTCGATGGCTTGACCACCGGCGGCTGGGCGGCAGTCGCTGTCGTGGTCGCCACCTTGCTCGTCGCGCGCCCGGCAGCGATCTGGGCCGCGCTCGCCGGTACGGGACTCGATCCGGCGGCTAAGGGCTTCATGGCTTGGTTCGGACCCAAGGGAGTGGCCACGATGGCCTTCGCGCTCCTGATCCTCGGGCGCGGGCTCCCCGGAGGGCAGCAGATTTTCGACATCGCGGCCCTCACCGTCGTTGCCTCCGTCGTCCTCCATGGGCTGACGGAGACACGTGGCATTGCCTGGCTCCGGGAGCGCAGCTCCCGCTGAATGCTGGCTCACATTGCTCGAGCGCTGCCCCGCGAGGCGGATTGTGAGCTTGTGCATCTGATCGCGGCGGACGTTCGCGGCGCGGGCGTGCAGCCGCGCGACCCGCCGATCGGTCTGGCGCTGCCGGTTCGAGCGACGAACGGGCGCGGCCAACAGCTCGGTGTTCGGCACCGAACCATGTGGGTAGTCGTATATCCCATGACCACCAATCACCCCCTCGCGGGGCTGTGAGCTGGGATGGGCGCTCTTCCTCCTGGCCACGGTGCCGGCCGTAGTGGCCGTCGTGCTGCTGGGCGCGAGCGCCGTGATGCGCTGGGCGGCGCGAGAGAAACCGTTCGCGTGAGGGTAGCTACGACCTAGCTATGTCTTCGAAGACCGGGCGCGTCCTGCGCCAAATACCGTGAGGAGGTGGCTTCGGCCATGCTGAAAACAAGGACCAAGACCAAGCTGGGAGCCAAGGCCATCAGGCAGGTGGCGAAAAATCCCGACCTCCTGCGCCTGGCGCCCCCGGCGACGAAAGTGACATGGAAGGTGGCCAAGCCGCTCGCCAAGCGGCGAGCGCGCAAGCGGGCGAAGCGGATCGGCCAGACCGCGCAGGTCATCGCCACGACCGTGGCGACGTACGCCCCCTACGTGACGCGTGCCGCCGAGACGCTGGCCCCCCCGAAGCGCAAGCGCGCGGCGCCTAAGATCGGTGCCGCTGCCCTCGGCACCGGGGCCGCACTCGGAGCCGCCGCCGCGCTGTACTTCCAGGGCGGACGCAGGCACCGCAACAAGCTTCGCGGATGATCGGCTAGCAAGGTCGCCACCGGGTACAGCACCCTGCTTATGGCTCAGCGCTGCTCCTGGATGCGGATCAGGTTGCCCGCGGGATCGCGGACGGCGCAGTCGCGAACCCCGTACGGCTGCTCGGTCGGCTCCTGGACGACCTCGGCGCCCCTGGCCTGCACCCGCTCGAAGGTGCCGTCGAGGTCGGCGGTGGCCAGGAGGATGATCGCGTAGCTGCCCTTGGCCATCATCTCGACGATGGTGCGGCGCTCGTCGTCGGTGACACCGGGGCCAGCGGCCGGCGGATGTAGGACGATGGACGTGCCGGGTTGGTCGGCGGGGCCGACCGTGATCCAGCGCATCCCGCTGTATCCGACGTCGTTGCGGACCTCGAACCCGAGGGTGTCGCGATAGAAGGCCACGGATGCGTCTGGGTCGTCATGCGGGAGGAAGCTCGCGTGAATGGTGATGTTCATGGCGGTCAGGCTAGCTGCGGCTCGGTGACCGGCGCTTCTCGATTCCTGATCGGTTTGGTCACCTGTTTCACCACGCGCGACGGCATCCCGCCGTCGCGGGCCGCGTGGCGCAGGTAGGTGCTGGGCGGCATACCGACCACGTCGGTGAAGTGAGCGTTGAAAGGTGCCGAGCGTCGAGCAGCCGACCGCGAAACAGTCCCGGCCGTCCCGGGAGGCCCTCGTTGAACTCTAGGTTGCCCTTGATTTTGAAGTTCCTAGGAGTTGTCGCGCGTCCCAAATCCGCCAGTCGAAGTCGCCGGCGAAGACCGCCAGTCTCCGGAGGAGAACCTTCTCTCCGTCGCGCAAGAGGGCGTGGCTCCAGTCGAGCGTGGCGCGCAGCGTCTCCCGTCGGGCCAGCGTTCGGCTACCCCTCCGAGCAGGTAAGCCGCCGGGTCAGGAATGAACAACATGGGCCGCCGGGTCCGGACGATGGACCGCTCCCGGATCCTTGTCGGCGGCGGCGGTCGCGGTTGGCCTTCGCGTGTCAGCCGCTGTCGGCATTTCCCCTAAGGACACCGACTACAATCCGCGGCGATGCCGATGACGGAGGTCCTGGTCCGCACCGTCCACGATTCACCAGTGGCCGTCGGTTCGACCGGAGGGCGCACTGTGACCATCGACCGCGCTGCGGAGGCCGGCGGTGAGGGTATCGGATTCAACGGCGGTCAGCTCCTGCTGTTGGCGCTTGGCGCCTGCTACACGAATGACATCTTCCGGGAAGCCGCAGTGCTCGGCATCCACGTCCAGAGCGTGAAGGTAAGGGTGGCGGCCGATTGGGGCGGAGACCCGGTGCGGGCGGAGAACATCACCTACAGCGCTAGTGTGGCGGCCGACGCCTCTGAGGACCGAATCCGTGAGCTCATGAGCCACACGGACGCGGTGGCTGAGATCCACAATTCGCTGCGGCAGGGCGCCGAAGTGCGGCTGACAGGAGTTGAGGCCGTTCAGACGAGCTGAG
>JALYZL010000177.1 GCA_030948875.1 Actinomycetota bacterium | reverse complement strand
CGCTTTGCCTTATCAGCAAGCGAGCCGCCACCCTGAAGGATGTCCTCGACCTCCCGCGCGTCGCCCTTGGCGGCGTCGGCCCCACCGCGCTGGGTGTAGACCTCCTGCGCCTTGCGGACGAGTTTTTGAAAATCCATTGAATTACTTCGCGGCTTCGGCGAGCACGGACAGCGCCTGGGCAGCGCGAAAGTACTTGTTACGGCCCAAGTCGCCAACGGTTTTGATGCCAAACGCTTTCTGCAGCAGGTCAGCGTCGCCGTCGCTGACACCAGCGATCGCACTCACAGGCGCATCAATCAGATCATGGAGATCTGAACCCTCATACTGCTTGTCAAGCAGCTTCGCCAAGTCGGCGCTAACAGCCATGTCTAACTCTCCTTGCTCGCTGGATGCCGCGGTCGAGCTAATCCTTCCCGGGTGCCCGGGTGCGAAACCAGGGCTATACGCCAGCGTCAGACGCTCCTGCTCTTCACTAGCCCGCGAGCTCTGCCCGAAGTAACCAGAGCCTTGGTTTGCGCGGAAACCGGGCTCGAGTGCTTGCAGCTCTGCTGCTAGCGCTCGCGTCCCCGACGAGATCAACTTCAGAGCGTCCGCATCCATCACCCGACGCTGGGCCGTTCACCACGACCTCCCGCCCAGATCGTCCGTCAACCCACCGCGCACCCCGCCGTCCGAACCTTCCTCGGCCGCGACGATCTCCTCGATCGTCACAAACCCATTCGGCTGACCGCGCCAGGTCCAGCAGCGCTACGGCCAGCAAGCTCAGGGCAACGGCACGGTCATCGTGACCGCCGGACCGATGATCGAACCCCCACGCGCCGGACGTCGACTGAGTCAGCCGCAACGCCAGCAACTCCGCGCGCAGGCCTTCAGCCGCGTACAGCCGCAGGTTCCCGGTGTTGATCGTGCTTAGCAGCGTTTGCGCGAGGCGTTGCTTCGATCCGGTCGTGAAGCTGAACTCCGCCGCCACGATCCCGCGAGCCCGCAGCCGCTGAGCCAAATCCAGGGCTTGCCATGGGTCCAGCCGCAGAGTGAAATTGAACCGCGCGTGCGCCTCGACGATGGAAGCCTCGACCTGAGCGAAGTCGACCGGCTGCTTGCGTGAGCCCTGCCAGGTCATCATCCGGTCCAGGACAACGCGGTCACCATCACGATGACCGAGCGCGAACACCGTCCGGTCATGCACAACCCCGAGGTCAAGTGCCGCGGCGTACATCGCGTTCGGCTCACGCTCAAGGGTCGGGCCCTCGAGGCAGAACGCCGATCGATCACAGCCGGATCAAGAAACGAGCCAGCGGCCTGGGTCCACTCATTCAAAAACAGCTGCCGATACACGGCATCCGGCAGCCGCTGCCGCTGCTCCTCGATGCGCTCAGCGCTCAGCCAAGGTGCCGGCCCGTGGCGCTCCGACGTCCGCCACAACGACGATCGACGCGCGTGCTCAAGGACTTTGAAGCTGAAGTGATCCGGCGACCCTGCCGTCGTCAACACGACCATCCGACAATCAGCCCGCTTCGCCGCCGCCGAGGACGCCGCCTGCCACAACCGTTGTGCCGCCGGCCCGTCGTTCCAGTTCGCGAGCTCGTCAACAAAGATCCAGTGCGGGTTCAAACCCCACGTCCCCGCCGCATCCGCCGGGAGGACCTCCAACACCGCGCCGGACTCGGGCACAACCACACGCCGTGCCTGTATGTCCACGCGGCCGGCCAGCGCCGGCGTGCGGGCCACGAAGCCAGCGATGCCATCGATCGCCAGCCGCCCTTGATCGGCATCCGCCGCGAGCCAGTACGCGCGCAGCCGGCCGTCGGCAGCCATCACCGTCGATAGGGCAACCGCCTCAAGGTCAGTCGTCTTGCTCGACCCACGCGACCTGGTCATGAACGAGTACGGCTCGGCGCCCCCCAGGACAGCGAGCGAGCGGCGTCGATCCATCGGCGCCCGTCCTCGAGCGGCAGGATCGCCAGGACGTCACGCGCGTTCACGCCGCCTCCTCGCTCGGCTTGCTCGGATGCTCACCGCACGACCGGCGCGGGCAGACCAGCACTCCGTTCGCCCAGATGAGCACTCCACCGCAGGCCGGACACGTCTCATGCCCGCAGAGAACCGAGGGCCCGCAACCGTTACAAGTTGTAACGGTCTGAACAGGCATCAGCCACCCGCCTCGACATCGGCATCGGCACCCTCGAGGCCAGCGTCATGTGCGGTCCCATCGATCGACTCGCGCCGCTCCCACGCCTCGCGGCCACCCGCGATCTCGTCCTCGAGCGTGCGGTGCGTCCTCGCCAGATCCAGGCCAAGTTTCGCCCTCGCCGCGGGGGTCATGCCCAACTCACGGGCAAGATCAAGAGCCTGACCGTCGAGCCTGAGCCCGTACTCGACCACGCCACGGATGCGACCGTCCCGCGTCTCCAGCCCGTGACGCAACTCCTCAATTCGGACGCGCTCGCGCCGGACCAGGACCTCGGCGAACATGCGGACCACCACCGCGTCATAAGCAGGTAGGCGACCGTCGGCAGCACGCACGGGCGCATCCGCTGCCAGCGCGTCGAAGAGCAGACGCGTCTTCTCTTCAAGCTCAGCCTCAGCAATCCGGGCGTACGCGCCGTGCTTCACCGCGTGCTTGTTCCCAGCCGGCGCCACTGTGCCGCCACGCTTCAGGTTGGCCAGCTGCCGCTGCCGGCGGTCAGGATCACGTGAAGTGGGCATCTCAAGCCGCCTCCTGGCCCTTACGGGCAGCAGATCAACGGTGCTGCCCAAACGCTGGCGCCGCCGCCGGCCACGATCGCCCGTGCTGACGGGTGCTAACGGCTGCTGCGACTCTCCGCTTGACGAGCGGCGAGTCCATGCCTCGAGCGCCATTTGAGGGTCGAACCGCAGCCGGGGACGCTGGCCAGTGCCGACCTCAACAGCGCCCAGTTCGGCCGCGTGGTCGTACACGGTGGACCGCGAGATGCCAAGCCGTGCCGCGAGTGTCTCGGCGTCCACAAGCTGCCGCGGATCACGACGCGCGTCGAGCAACTCCACAACACGGAGCGCGACGGCGTCCACGAGCGCCAGATCGCGCAGTGACAGCAACGATGAGCCGAGCGGGCCCATGCCCGCGACGAATACCTCAGACTTCGGGCGATTTGCGTTCGGAGAAACTGCAGCATCGAGGGGTGGCTGGCTTTCAGTTCCAGCGGGGGCGGGATTTCGGGTCGCTGGCGTCACCTTTGGCCGCCTGGGTCGGTCAGCGTCTGAGAGTCGACGATTTCTTGGAGTTCGTCGTCTGTGTAGCCGTTGATCGTGGGTACACGTTCCGCCCCTTCTCTTAAGGAGGGGGCGGAACTATCTGGTGCCGTGTACCCGCGTGGTCAGTGTTTCTGGGGGTTCGTGTAGCCGCGTGGGCCTCGCGTGTGGGTACACGTGTGGGGTACACGGGGGTACACGCGCCGTTTGAGGCCACTGGGCGAAAGATGATCGGGTCGCCTTTGGCGGGGCCGGGCATGGGGACGGCGAAGCCCTTGTCGGCGAGGCGCTGAAGCTTGCGTCTGACTTTCTCGAGTTCGGCTCGGCTTGGTTTGCGTCCGTAGATCGTTGTGGCGGTGTCGTGGGCGGTGACTCCTTCGTAGCCGGCTTTTTGTAGGACGCTCCAGGTGTCGGCGCGTTCTCTGAGTCGGGTGAGGCCGAGGTCGTGGTCGTGGTCGAGGTCTAGGGGCACGACGTCGTCGGCTGGCTGCTTGAGGTGGGTGAGTTCGACGAACGGGTCGCCGGCTTCTCCCCAGAGGCTTAGGACGCTGCCGGCGCCGCTGGTGATCCAGATGGAGCCGTAGACGTCGGCGAGGGTGCGTGGCTTTTTGTTCTCTGCGGTCGCCTTGCGGTTGTGGTCTACGACGACGGCTTCGATGTCGGCGGCGATCAGCGTGCCGAGTGCCCGGTTGACTGCGGAGCCGACGTCGTCTCCGGAGAGTGGCCAGGCGACGTCTTTGAGTGAGTCGATGATGACGGTGCCGGCGCCGAGGGCTTCGGCGAGCATCGCGAGGCGTTGCGGCTCTTGTACGAGGTCGAACGGGAGTGGGCCCTTCCAGACTTTCAGGCGTTCGGCGAGCCTGTCGGCGTGCTCGTTGTTGACCATCCGGCGCAGTGACCGGGCGATTTGCCGTGGGCGGTCCGCGGCGAGGTACAGCACGCAGCGTTGATCGGTTGCGGCTGGGAAGCCGATCAGGCTTGGAGTGGTGATCCCGGCGCGGGCGAGCGCGAGCTGCTGGACGAGGGTTGATTTGCCAACGCCTTGGGGGCCGGTGACGATCAGGCTTTCGCCCTGGGCCCAGAGCACGTCTGCGTCTTCGCCCCAGAGCGCGGGGATCGTGGTCGGAGCGTCGAGCACGAAGGTCCGGCCGTTTTCGAGCTGACGCTCGAGTTGGGCGGCGATGCCGGCTAGGAAGAGCTCGCTCATGGCTGCGGGCTCTCGCCGTGCACATCGATCTGGTGGAGCTTCGCCTCGATCGTCTCTGAGGCGACCTCCAGGTAGTGAGCGGGCGAAGCAAGGATGCCGGCGTGGCCGTTGTGCAGATGTTCGCGTTCCAGCGCGGTGGCGATGTCGTTCGCTGCGACAGCCATGCGGGCAAGCCGGGCCGTCAGAGCCACCACGCGGGCGTCGACGCTCATGGGTGTCCCGCCTTGCGGAGCGCTGCCTGCGCTGCGACAACGTAACCATGCGCCTCCGCGGCAGCGCCGGTGGCTCGTGCGAGCATCTCACCGACGGTCACCACGACATCGGCGTCGAGGTTCGCATCGATCAGCGTCTGCGCTGTCAGCGCAGACCAGGCGCCGATGTCCACCGCTTCGGCGCTGATCTCGTCGAGAAGCTCGGCCGTTGAGCGTTCTGCCCACGCGTCTCCGAGTACCTTCTGCTGCTCTGCAAGGCGGCTCTCGACAGTGCTCGGCCATGCGGCTACGGACAGCCGGGCCAGGCGCTGGGAGCGGTCGAGCATGACTCGCTCGGCGAGCAGGTCGCGTTTCACCGCGCCGCCTCCCGCCGGACGAGCTCAAGCGCCCGGCGTACACGGGACCGGCGTCGCCGCTTCGAGCCGAAGCAGCGAGGACAGATCCAGTCGTGCGCTCGTTGAGGCTGGAACCACTCCTGGCAGCGGCCGCAGAATCGGGCGTCGGCTGAGGGCTTATGATTCGGCACACCGACCGCCTGCATCGGTCGTTTTTGGCAGAGGCTCGTTGACCGCGGGCCTCTGCTCGTTCCGGGGGAAGATGTCGGTGATATCGCAGCCGGGGGCGGCCGCGAGACGCTCTTGAGTTGCTTGCCTGGGTTGGTGGTGCCCGTTCTCAAGCCGGGAGATGGTGGACCGGGCCAGGTCGGCTTCAAGACCCCATTTCGTCCTGCTCGTAGCGACGATCAGGCGACGGATCGCAAGGGGTGATGGTGGTCTGCGCGGTGTTTCGATTGCCACGCCGTGAAGCAAACCGAGTTTTCCGACAGTGCCCGGCGAAGAAACCGCTTTATGCCTGCAAATCAGCCCGTTCTGCCGAGCGGTTGGAGATGTCGCGTCAACCCTTACGGCTGATTCTGCGGTCTCCGGATACCCCTACGTGAGGTTGTCGGGCCGGCTGGCGACCCCTCGAGATCCCTGACGAGCTCGAGCGCGCGATCAGAGAGCACCCGAAGGGCCGGCTCTTAGACCCCGCTTCTTCTGGCGCTCCAGCGGGATCGGTTCGTACCTCCGTCTGGCGGGGAGGAGGGAAGCCAATTAAGGACTGGCGTCGTCCTTCTTCCCAGCAAAGTAGGTCTCCGTCAACAACGAGCGCGGGCGCCGCGCCTGCCGTGTAGCGAAACGGCTCGGATCGCCCTGGCGGACGACCATTTCTTCGCGTGCTTGACGCGCAACGGCGAGAACCAACCCGGTGACCGGTGCGCTTCCGCGAGAAGAACGCAAGCTTGACCTCATCGATCGCGAACGAGGAAGGTGGTTGGACTTGAGCGCCCCGGCTGACCCCACTCATCGGCCAGGGAGGAGATGTGGTGTCTGTCTTCCGGCCGCGGTGTCTGCGCTCAGGGCTTAGGGGAGGAACGTCCCTCCGTAAATATCTGAGTTCCCGAACATCGGCGGGCAGTCGGTGTTGGGTGCCGGTCTGGGGTTGGGCGTGGTGCCGTCGATCAGATTCTGTCGATAGATGTCGATGGCCGGACAGTCGGTGGCGTTGCGCACGTCGTTGAACGTGGCGATTCCGGCGGTCCTGGTGGCCACGACGTAGTTGTAATCCCCGAGGAAGCCGGCCGTGAGGTCATTCTGGCTCGATCCCCGAGAATCGCCGCTGGGTCCACGGTAGAGATCACCGAAGGCGCCGACGGCGCCGCCCGTGCTGACCGCTGCGCTGCGGACGACGCCTTGGGCCAGCCGGGGCGGAGCGAGCGC
>JALYZL010000161.1 GCA_030948875.1 Actinomycetota bacterium | reverse complement strand
CGGCCATCCCGAGACGGACGGCCGCGCGTCGACGCGCTCGCCGTCGCCGTCCCCGCCCTGTCCGAAACCAACTTCGCGATAGAGCGCGACCAGGCCGAAGCCGATCACAAGCATGACGATGATGATGAGGACCGTCAGCACCATGTCTTCATCTCCCGCGCGGGCACCACTTAGTTCGTGTAGACGGCTTGGCCGTCGAGGAAGCCTTCGTCACCAGGCGGCAGCTCGCCGCTGCCGAACGTGTACAGCGCCACGTCCTCGAGCGTCCTGGCCTGACCACCGTTAACCCAGGCCCCGCCGTCCCAGCGCAACTGCCCCGCGGGAACGCCGAGCGCCATACCCGCCATCCGCTGGCCCTTCGCCAGGATCTTGCCCACCGCGTTCTGAATCGCCGCCGGCGTACCAGCAGACGGACTCGTGTTGTAGCCGTGGCCCTCGCCGAACCGATCGGTATCCGCGGGAACCACCTTCACATCGAGCGCCGGCACACCCAGCATGTCAGCGACCTGCTGCGCGTACTGCGGCTCGTTCCCATCAGCCTGGGTCGTCAAGCTGAGCACCATCTTGCCGGTCGGGTGCACACGCAAAAACACCGCGCGATAAGCCTCATTAGCCACGGCTAGATCTCCTCCTCGTATCGTTGTGGTGGCTTCGGGTGGCCTTGTCTCCGAGGCCCTGAAGCGGTCGGGCGAAAAGCTGCTTTGCTGTAGTGAGAATGATCGTTTATCACGGAACCACGATCGACTGCCTCGAGGGGATCGAACGCGAAGGCTTGCGTCCGGGCACCTTCGTCTCCGACGACCGCGCGCTGGCACGTCAGTACTCGTGGCTGCGGGCGATGACGCTCGGCGCCGATTCCTGCGTCCTCTTCGAGCTCGATGTCCCCGACTCCGCCGTGTCCGAGGCAGAGAGCTGGTGGTGGGCCCGCAGCCAGCTCCAGCTCCCGTTCGGCTGTCCCCCGTCGTGCGTCGTTTCCGTCGATCATTCC
Source organism: Actinomycetota bacterium (assembly GCA_030948875.1). GTDB lineage: Bacteria > Actinomycetota > Thermoleophilia > Solirubrobacterales > Solirubrobacteraceae > Palsa-465. The sequence continues at coordinate 2,682 of JALYZL010000161.1, read as the reverse complement.
GACCCACAGGCCTTCTCTCTCGAGTAACGGCACGGCGGCATCGCCCGGGGTCATCGGCGTTTCCACGAGATCGTCCTGGGAGCGTCGCGGGTTTCTGGCTTTGGTTCGGGCGCGGCAGGCTGTAGTTCGGGCGCGGCAGGCTGTGGCTCGGGCGCGGCAGGCTGTGCTTCAGGGGCCGCCCGTCGCCACGAGATCGTATCCGGGGGGCTGGGACCGTGCTGGATCGGGGCGCCGGTGCCGACCACGGGCGACCTGGGCAGCGACGACCGACGAGCCTGACGCGCCTCCGGGTAGAGCCTCGCCGCCGCCGCGCTGCCGTATCCCGCGTTTCTGAGCGCGGGACCGACGGGGCTCGCGGCGGCGATCGGCGCCTCGCGGCCGAGCCGCGCGAGGGTGAGCGTCCCCCTCGTATAGACCTCGCCGATCCGCGGCGGCTGGATGGTGCGACTCGCCGGGAACTTCCGGAAGCCACTGGCGGCAGCACCAGGATAGAGCCCGTCGACCAAGCCGACCGCGTCTTCGAGCCCGGCCTTCTTGACGAGCAGGCCCTCGAGCAGGTCGACCCCGGTATCGAGGTGCTCGTTGATCGTCTTGACCACGCCGTTGACCGGCGCGCTCTTACGGATCATCTCGCTCACCCCGCCCATGACCTCGGTCAGGCTCGCATTGATCCTCCGTAGCTGCAGGATGATCGATCCGAGATAGAAGACGAGGGCGAGGACGATGAGCGCAACCGCCACGATCGTGACGGCGCCGGCTACGGCGAATGCGAAGAGTGCCATCGTCTCCTCCTAGCCCGCGTGCGGCTCGGCGTCGTCGAGGATCACGTCGAGGGACCCACCGTAGTTGGCGACGCCGGCCACCGTCTTCATGACCTGATCCTGGGTGGTGAGGAGCAGCGGCACGGCGCCCAGGTCCCTCGAGCCCGCGGCCGCCACCTCGGAGATCCTATTCACCCTGTCGGGGATGCTTTTGGCGGCGCGCCGAACGCCTGCGAGCAAGGAGACGACGATCGGCAGGACCACGAGCAGGAGGACCAGGTCGCCGAGCCACCAGAGAATCATCGCGGCCTCCTTCGGGCGACGATGGCCGCCTTGCGCGCGATTCCCGGAAGCGCACCGACGATGATCTCGAACTGCTCGTTGATCGCCCTGACGGCGCCATCGAGCGGGCGCAGATGCTGCGACTCGACGCCCTGGAGGGCCGTTTCGAGCTTCTCGAGTCCCCCCGAGATGCGCTCGAGACGCGTCCGCACCTCGATCAAGGCCACCGCGAGGACGAGCACGACGCCCACGGTGAGCACCACGCTCAGGAGGATGAGCAGATGCGTGCTGCTCATTTCTCGCCGAATCCGTCGGTGAGCGCGTTCATGTATCCGTCCTGGACCACCGCCTCCTCCACAATCTGTGCCAGCACCGGCGCCGTCGCCTGGAGCTGAGGGATATTCCTGGTGTTGGCGGCGACCTTACCCGTGACTTCGAGCAGGCCGTCGACCGAGGTCTCGATGCTGGCAACGTACTCGACGAGCAAGGTCAGCAGGATCGCGACCACCACGGCCGCCCCGAAGGCGATCGAGAGCGATATCGCCCACAGCGTGTGGCCTCCAACCGCGTAGGCGATCACTTGCCCACCGCCACTTTGCGCAGCGCACGAGCGGCCCGCAGGATACGGACGCCCGAGTCGTTGATCTGTCCGATCCCGCCTAGCTCCTCGGTCTGGCGGCGAATCACTTCGACCGCCTGCTCGGTGGCGTTCGCCTGCGAGGCGATCTTGAAGGCCAAGTAGAGGATCGTGATCACCATCACCGCGGCCACCGCCATGACGGCGCCGCCGAGGATCATCCCGACGCCCCATCCGGCGCCCGCCGCCAGCGTCAGCATGGGCCACCCCGGTAGTCAATTTCCATGGGCAGAGCCCGTCCTTGCATGATCATCTCCTCCGGCTGATTCCAGCAACGCGCGACGGGGCCGTCGGGAGCCGGCGGCCGGACCTCATGGTGCGAGAGGCGCCTAAAATACTGACCGGCACCGGTCGTGTCCAGCGTGAAGGTGCTCAGTGGATCGAGGCGCGAGAGCGCTGCGAAAGCCGCTCGCCGCTGCGTCCGTTACGGACCGCGAGGAGCTCGGCCATGATCGAAATAGCGGTCTCCGGTGCGCTGAGCGCGCCGAGGTCGAGGCCGACCGGGGCGCTGATCCGCGCGAGTTCCTCCTCGTCCACGCCCAAGGCGACGAGCCGCTCGCGGCGCTCCTCCTGAGCATGGGTGGAACCCATCGCGCCGATGTACGGCGGGTCGCCGCGCAGCGCGAGCATGAACACCTCGTCGTCGAGCTTCGTGTCATTCGAGAGAACGGCAAAGTACGTCGCGCGGTCGATCCCGCCGAGCTGCTCGAGCGCGGGCCCGGGCCACGCGACCACGACCTCCAAGGCCTCGGGGAACCGCTCCCGGGTCGCAAAACGGGCGCGTGGGTCGATCACGTAAGGCCGCCAGCCCAGCAAGGAGGCGAACTGCACGAGGTGGTTGGCGTACTCGACCGCGCCGAAGATGAGCAGCCGCGGCCCCGGGGCGGTGACGTCGATGAACAGGTCACCGTGCCGCTCTGAGCGCTCCTCCCAGATCAGCTCGCTCGCGTGCTCGACGGCCTCCGCCTCGAGCTCGGCGTCGCCGAGCGAGCCCTCCTGGCC
>JALYZL010000137.1 GCA_030948875.1 Actinomycetota bacterium | reverse complement strand
ACGACGAACTTCATCCTCACCGAGATGGCCCGCACGGGGATGACCTTCGACGAGGCGCTGGCCGAGGCTCAGCGACTCGGCTACGCCGAGGCCGACCCGTCGGAGGACGTCGACGGCCGGGGCGCCGCCGCCAAGATGGCCATCCTCGCGCGCCTCGCCTTCGATACGCCCGTCCACCTCGACCAGGTCACGTACGAGGGAATCGAGCAGATCCAGCCCGACGACCTCGAGTACGCGCGCGAGCTCGGCCTCGGACTGAAGCTCATCGGCACCGCCGAGCGCCTCGAGGGCGGCTTGTCGGTGCGCGTGCATCCGGCTTTCCTGTACCCCGGCCATCCGCTCGCCTCGGTCGGCGGCCCGTTCAACGCGGTCACCGTCGAGTCGGAGACGATCACCGAGATCACCATGTCCGGGCCCGGGGCGGGCGGCCCGCAGACCGCGAGCGCGGTGCTCGGCGACGTGATCAGCGCGATGCTCCCGCCCGCCTCGACCCCGGCGGCGATCCAGCGCCTGCCCATCGTCGAGGACGTGGTGTCGGCCTTCTACCTCCACCTCGAGGTGGCCGACGAGTCGGGCGTGCTCGCCCAGGTCGCCCAGCTCCTCGCGCTCCAGGACATCTCCGTCAAGTCGGTAGTCCAGAAGGGGCTGCGCGATCAGGCGCGGCTCGTGATGGTCGTGCACCCGGTGCTCGAGTCGCGCTTCTTTGCGGCGATGGAGCTGATCTCGCGGCTCGACGCGCTGCGGGCGCCGCCGCGGGCGATCAGGGTGCTCGAGCGGGAGTTCGGGTAGCGACGTATGTCCGGTCTGATCGAGCGCTATCGCGACCGCCTGCCCTTCGCGGCAGAGGACCCAATCGTCACCCTCGATGAGGGCTCGACGCCGCTCGTGGCCGCCCCGCGGGTGTCCGAACGCGCGGGCGCCGAGGTGTGGCTGAAGCTCGAGGGCACGAACCCGACGGGCTCGTTCAAGGACCGGGGGATGACGTGCGCGGTCTCGGCCGCGGTGCGCGAAGGGGCCGACGCCATCATCTGCGCCTCGACCGGGAACACGGCCGCCAGCGCCGCGGCGTACGCCGCGCGCGCGGGGCTCCGGGGCGCGGTGATTGTCCCCGAGGGGAGGATCGCCACCGGCAAGCTCGCGCAGGCGCTCATGCACGGCGCGCGCGTGATCGCCCTGCGCGCCAACTTCGACGTCGCCCTCGCGCTCGTGCGCGAGCTCGCCGCCCGCCATCCCGTCGCGCTCGTGAACTCGGTCAACGACTTCCGGATCGAAGGGCAGAAGACCGCGGCCTTCGAGATCATCGACGACGTTGGCGGGATCGACGCGCTGTGCATCCCGGTCGGTAACGCCGGAAACATCACCTCCTACTGGAAGGGCTTCCAGGAGGTCGGCCATAGCCCGCAGATGCTGGGGTTCCAGGCCGCCGGAGCGGCCCCGCTCGTCTACGGCGCCCCCGTCGAGAACCCAGAGACGGTGGCGAGCGCGATCCGCATCGGCAATCCGGCGCGGTGGGAGGACGCGATGAGCGCGATGACCTCATCGGGGGGCGCGATCCAGGCGGTGAGCGACGCGCAGATTCTCGACGCCTACCGGTTCCTGGCCGAGCAGGAGGGCGTGTTCTGCGAGCCCGCGTCGGCGGCGAGCGTGGCCGGGCTCCTGGCGCACGGGGCGCGCGGCGCCGAGCGCGTCGTCTGCGTCCTCACCGGCCACGGCCTCAAGGATCCCCAGACCGCGCTCGAGCGCGCCGGCGGTGTGGTCCCCTGCGACCCCGTGTTGGCTGCCATCGAGCGGGCGGTCCTGGGATGACCCTGGGCCGCCGCCGGGTCGTGCGCGTACCCGCGTCGACGGCGAACCTCGGTCCCGGATTCGACGTCATGGCGGCAGCGCTCGCCCTCCATCTCGAGGTCGAGGTGGTGGAGACGGGCACGACGGGCGCCGTTGCCGTGGAGACCGATCTCGATCTCCCCACCGATAGCACCAATCTTGTCGTCCGGGCCTTCGAGCGCCTCCATTCGGTCGAGGGGCTCACCTTCCGGATCCAGTCGCGGATCCCTTTGTCAGGCGGCCTCGGGTCGAGCGCGGCCGCCATCGTCGCCGGGCTCATGGCCGCCGACCACATGTTCGAGCTCGACGCCGACGTGCGCGCGCTCGCGACCGAGCTCGAAGGGCACCCAGACAACGTGGCCGCGGCACTCGACGGCGGGTTCGTGATCTGCGCCGGCGGGGACACGCGACGGTTCGAGGTACCGTTCGGCCTCGAAGCGGTCCTCGTCGTGCCCGAGACGCCGGTCCGGACCGAGGAGGCCCGCGCCGCGCTCCCCGAGCTCGTCCCGCTGGCCGACGCGGTGTTCAACGTCGGCCAGGCCTCGCTGCTCACGCTGGGACTGGCGACGGGCGACTGGGAGACGGTTGCCGCGGGGCTGCACGACCGCCTGCACCAGCCCTACCGAGCGCACCTGTACCCCCGGTCGGCGTCGCTGCTCGAGCGGGCGACGGAGCTTGGCGCCCTCGGCGCGACGATCTCCGGGGCGGGACCGACGGTGCTCGTGTGGTCGCACCTCGAGCAGACCGGCGCCCTCGTCGAGCGCCTTGGGCGCGAGACGGGGGAATGGGCTCGGGTGCTGCGGGTGCCGTTCGAGTCCCAGGGGGCGGACGTACGGGGGCTGTAGGGGGCGGCGGGCGCGCGGAGCCTAGCGTCCTACGATGAGGGTGACCTTCGTGCCGCCGTGCATGTGCGCGCCCGGGAACAGGCTCTGCCAGATAACGCGACCGCGTCCGTGCTTCGCTCGCGCGTGGCGAATTTGTCCGAGGCGGCACCCGGAGCCCCTGAGCGCCTGCGTGGCGAGCGGTAGCTTCTTGCCGACGACGCTGGGGACGACGCATCCGGTGCCTGATCGGTTGCCGCTCGAGGAACCGCCGCCGCCCGAGCCGCCCCTGGAGCCCGATCCCGAGCCCGAGCCTGAGCCCGAGCCAGCCACGTCTACCGACTGCGGGCTGCTCGTCTCGGTCTGATAGGCGGCGCCCTGACCGACCGCTTGGAGCTTGACCGTCTTGCCGTCGAGCGAGGAGGGAACGGTGTAGGAGATCTTGGCCGCGCCGGCGGAAGCCGAGGCGCTGCCGATGGTGTTCCAGGACTGCCCGCCGGACTGGACCTGGAGATCGACGACGAGCGACGGGTCCGACAGGCCCACGCCGTCCGGGTTGGCCACGGCGACGTTGATCGTGCCCTTGGCCGACAGGCTCGAACGATTGGGAACGGTGAGGACAACCCCGTGCGTCACTTTCGCGGTGAACTGATACAGGCCGGGGAGGGACTCCGAGCAGCACTCGCCCGACTCGAACTGCAGCGGCATGACGCCGGTCGCGTCGGCGGTGAAAGTCATCTCGTCGAGCCCGTTCGCGCCCAGGGAGTCGGAGGCGATCGGGCCCGCATCGGCGATCGTCGAGTCGTCGGTGCCGACCTCATAGACGGAGCCCAGGGGACCGTTGCCGCTCAGATCGAGGACCGCCTGCCAGTCGACCGTCACGTTGTCGCCGTTGGTGACGGGCAGCGCCCAGTAGGACTCGTAGCCGCCCAGGCCGTCGGTGGTAATGCTGCCGTTGAGCGTGTTGCCGATCTCGAGCTGGCCGTAGATCACCGGAGTGGCGGCCGCGATCGTCGGCGCGCCGTCGGCGAGCGCGACCGCGCTTCCGGCCGACAGAGAGACGGCGCCGACCGCCGCGGCTACGCCGGCGCACCGCATCAGGCGCCCGCATAGCGGGGCCTTCATCCGGCCCGGTTGGTCGAGGTAAGTGGTCATCCCGAACTGAGTCGGATGGTCGCGACGACTTCTTGGCACGGGCGCCCTTTGTTGGACGAGTGGACTACGCCTCGCCGCTCTTTTCTGCGGTATGACTCGGCTTTACGCGGGTGGATTGGCGCGTGAGCCGTTGAGCATGGGCTTCAGGCGCCGACGGGCCTTGTCCATGCCCAGGCGCCGGAGCAGCTCGTCGCCGACGAGCAGATAGTCGAGCCCGAGGTCGGGCCGGTAGTCGAGAATCGACACGGCCCGCTCGGCGGACTCCGCGTAGGCGATCGAGGCGCGAATCGTCGGCTCGAAGAGCTTCTTGCCGTAGTGCTCGCGCAGGGAGTCGTAGGCCTCCCGCGAGTGACGCGTGCGCATATCGGCGATGTTGAGCACCACGCCCAGCCACTCGAGGCCCGGATTCAGGGTCTCGCGCGCGAGCTCGATCACCTCGAGCGCCTGCTCGACGCCCTGGAGGGCGAAGTACTGCGCCTCGGCCGTGAGCAGGGCGTAGTCGGCGGCGACGAGCGCGTTAACGGTGAGTAGGCCGAGCGCCGGCGGGCAGTCGATGAGGATTACGTCGTGCTCGCCGCGGAGCTCGTCTAAGGCCTTCTTGAGCGTCAGCTCGCGCCCCATCTTCCCGCCGAGCATGAGCTCCGCCTCGGCCAAGCCGAGGTTGGCGGGGATCACCCCGGCGTGCACCGCCTCGCTCGAGCTCGCCCGGCCGGCGAGCACGTCACCGATCGTCGGAGACGCGTCGGGATCGATATCGAGATAATCGGAGAGGTTGCCCTGCGGGTCGAGATCAACCGCGAGCACGCTGAGATCGAGTCGCCGCAGCAGGTCGGTGAGCGTGCGCACCGCCGTCGTTTTTCCGGTTCCGCCCTTCTGGGAGAGGACCGCAATCGTCGCCGCCATGGCAGGGCGGACTATACGGCGTTGCCGGCGGTCCTCGGTTCCGGGTCAGGGTCAGGGTCAGGCGCGGCAGCGAACCGCGCCAGGGCCGACCGCGGGGCGCCTAGTTGGGGGCGTTGTTGAGGTCGATCTCGCGGACCGGCTTCGCAGCGGCGTCCTTGACGTCGGGCTCGACATTCTCGTCCTCGGGCAGGTTGGGCCCACCGTGCGAGGTGGCGTCAGCGTTGTCGCCCGCGCTCAGATCCACGCCGGTCTCCGTCGCCGGCGCGTCGGACCCGGTCGTCTGCCCGAGGACGCCGCTCTCGAGTTCGGGATCGTCGGCGAGCATCTCGCGCGGCGCGTCGGCGCCACCCAAGTCGGTAGGAACGATGCCCTCGTCAGCCCGGGCAGCCCAATCGCCCTTCTGGGCCTTCTCCTGCGTATCAGGCGATTGGCCGCCGCTCGTTTCGGTGGGCGGGACGATGGACTCCTCTGGATCGGTCGTGGCCATGGGGACCTCCTCCTTCAAGTAGCGGATACGCCTTCACCAGTTCTATACCCGTCCCAGTTGCGGCTAACCCGCGAGCGGTTGCTAGCGGCTCGACAAGCTGCGGACCGCGCCCTGGCGGGGCGTGAGATCCCCTGCCGCGACCTTGTAGGCGATCGTGTTGATCGACCCGCCGCCGTCGCGCGTGCGCACGGCGGCCTGCTCGGGCAAGACGCCGAGATCTGTGAGGGCGCGCGCCGCCTCGGGGTCGAAGCACTTCGCTTTCAGCCACCGCTCGGTCATCTCGTCGCCGAAGCCGGCCTTCGTCCATGCCTGGGCGGCGACGTCGGCGCTCCCGCCGCGGTCCGCGAGCTCGCCGAACTTCTCGATCGTCTCGCGGTGGGTCTTGACCGGCAGCTCGTAGATCTTCATCGCCCGGTGGATGTTTACGCGCGATCTCTGGCAGGTCAAGCGTCCTACCGGTACCGTTAGGACGGCGCTCTATCTGAGCCTCGTAACAATCGCTAGCTATTCGGTGCCGTGGCCGCTACGGTTGCCGGCAATGGCCCGAGTGACCGAAGGGATGATGCTGCCGTGAGCACCGACATCGCAGCGCTCGAAAAGATTGCCCGCGAGATGGTCGCGGAGGGAAAGGGCATCCTCGCCGCCGACGAGAGCAAGCCGACGATGTCCAAGCGCCTCGAGCAGGTTGGAGTGGAGCCGAGTGAGGAGACCCGGCGCCAGTGGCGCGAGCTTCTCTTCACCGCCGACGGGATCGAGGAGCAGATCAGCGGCGTGATCCTCTTCGACGAGACGATGCGCCAGACGATCGAGGACGGGACCCCGTTCCCCGAGTACCTGACCCAGCGCGGCATCCTCCCCGGCATCAAGGTCGACACCGGCGCCAAGCCGCTCCCCGGCTCGCCCCAGGAGAAGATCACTGAGGGCCTCGACGGTCTCCGCGAGCGCCTCGCCGAGTACCACGAGATGGGTGCCCGCTTCTGCAAGTGGCGCGCCGTGATCACCATCGGCGACGGCATCCCCACCGACCACTGCATCCGGACCAACGCCCACGCCCTTGCCCGGTACGCCGCCCTGTGCCAGGAGGCGGGCATGGTCCCGATCGTCGAGCCCGAGTGCCTGATGGACGGCACCCACACCATCGAGCGCTCATACGAGGTCACGACGAGGACGCTGCACCAGGTGTTCCACGAGCTCTGGCTCCAGAGCGTGGCCTACGAGGGCATGGTGCTCAAGCCCAACATGGTCATGTCCGGGTACGACGCGCCGGTCCAGGCCAGCCCGCAAGAGGTCGCCGACTACACGCTTCGCGCTCTGAAGGAGACCGTGCCGGCAGCCGTGCCGGGCATCGCCTTCCTCTCCGGCGGGCAGAGCGACCAACTCGCGAGCGCCCACCTCGACCTGATGAACCGCGCGGGGAGTCTTCCCTGGCAGCTCACCTACTCCTACGGACGGGCCCTGCTCGGGCTCTCGCTCGAGACGTGGCGCGGGGAGGAGTCCAACGTGCGGGCGGCCCAGGCCGCTCTACAGCACCGTGCGCGCCTGAGCGCGGCGGCGCGGCGCGGCGAGTACTCCGAGGACATGGAGCAGGAGCGGGAAGAGGTCTCGGCCGTTTCCTGAACGACTGGCCGCGGGCCGAACCCCTCGCGCCCGCTACACATAGCTAAACCCCGATCAAAGCCGCGGGACATGTCGCTTACACTCTTTGGAATGAGTGCGTTACGGTATGGTTAGGTTCCATCGCGTTCTGGGCAGAAGGCCTATCGCGCCCCGGGACCGGCCCCCCCCATCGACCTCTCCGAGGAGGATCCCGTCGGGAATCTGATACCACCCCCGCGTCGGCGCGCGACGAGATCGCCGAGTAGTCGATGAGCTCCGGCAGGCTCGACACCACTGGCAGGCCGATCGACCGGCCTTCAGACCGCGCGTACAGCGACCGTAGCTCGCCGTCCTTCTCCGAGGAGGAGTTCAGCGGCAAGGTCGTGCGACCGGACAAGGGCGCGCAATCGGGATCGGCGGTCGAGGCGATCGACTTCGCCGACGCGGTCTCCGAGGGAGAGGCCGACGTCCAGAGCGTGGTGCGCGACGCGCACGTCCACGAGGTCCTCGACGAGCTCGACGAGGAGCTCGTCGCCCTCCAGCCGGTCAAGCAGCGGATCAGGGAGATCGCCGCGCTCCTCGTCATCGACCGGCTGCGCGAGGAGATGGGCCTGACCTCGCAGCGCCCGACGCTGCACATGAGCTTCACCGGCAGCCCAGGGACCGGCAAGACGACCGTCGCCCTGCGCATGGCGGCGATCCTGCACCGCCTCGGCTACATCGAGAGGGGGCACCTGGTCGCGGTCACGCGCGACGATCTCGTCGGCCAGTACGTCGGCCACACCGCGCCGAAGACCAAGGACATCGTCAAGCGGGCGATCGGCGGGATTCTCTTCATCGACGAGGCCTATTACCTGCACCGGATCGAGAACGAGCGCGACTACGGTCAGGAGGCGATCGAGATCCTCCTCCAGGAGATGGAGTCCGAGCGGGAGAACTTCGTCGTGATCATGGCGGGATACCGGGACCGGATGGAGGAGTTCTTCCAGGCCAACCCCGGTATGGGATCCCGAGTCGCCCACCACATTCACTTCCCCGACTACGACGTCGATGAGCTGATGGAGATCGCCCTGATCATGGTCAGTCAGCAGGGCTACGAAATGGGCGAGGACGCACAGGCGGCGTTCCGAAGCTACATCGAGCGACGGGTCGAGCGGCCCCGCTTCGCCAACGGCCGAAGCATTCGCAACGCTGTCGAGCGTGCGCGTCTGCGTCAGGCCAACCGGCTCTTCGAGGCCAACCGGCGGCTCACGAGGACCGATCTCGTGACGATCGAGCCGGACGACATCCTGCAAAGCTCGGTGTTCGATGACATCCTCGACAAAGAGCCCGACGACGAACTGCAAACTAAGAGGTAGGAGGAACCCTTGCGCCCCATCATCCTTGGCGTCGTCGGCGACTCGGCGGCCGGAAAGACCACTCTGACACGCGGGTTGGTTCGTATTCTCGGCGAGGACCAGGTCACGGCTGTCGCCACCGACGACTACCACCGCTACGACCGTAAGCAGCGCGCCGAGCGTAAGATCACGCCGCTGCACCCGGACTGCAACTACCTCGACATCATGGCCCAGCACCTGCGGCTGCTGCGCCAGGGCGAGCCGATCCTCAAGCCCGTGTACGTCCACCACGACGGCACCTTCGGCCCCCCGGTCTACGTCGACCCCAAGCCCTTCACCATTGTCGAGGGCCTGCTCGGCTACCACACCGAGGACATGCGCGACTGCTACGACGTGCGCGTCTATCTCGCGCCCCCCGAGGACCTACGCCGGCGCTGGAAGGTCCGCCGCGACACCTCCCGGCGTGGGTACACGACCGATGGGGTGCTCGCCGATCTCGACAAGCGCGAGCCCGACTCGGCCGAGTTCATCCGCCCCCAGGAACGCCACGCGGACGTCGTCATCTCCTTCCGCGAGGGAGACGGCGGCAACGCCCGTCAGCTCGACGCCGAGCTCCAGCTCCGCGACACCCTTCCCCACCCGGATCTCTCCCAGGTCATCGGCGACGGCGAGCGCGGCATCACCTTGACCGAGCATGATGCCGAGGTCGTGGTCAACATCGCCGGCGGCATCGACTCCGAGCAGGCGCATGAGATCGAGGAGATGATCTGGGAGAAGCTCCACTTCGCTTCGCACCTGCGCTCCGAGCGGCTCGGCCAGTTCACCGTCGGCAACGACCTCGAGCGCTCGGAATCGCTGGCCGTCGTCCAGCTCCTGATCCTCTACCACCTGGTGACCGCCAAGGCCGCGGTCGCGCTCGGCGGCGAGGGCCCCCGTCTGGACGGCGAGGACGGCGACAAAGAGAACGGGGAGGAGAAGGAGAAGGAGAAGGACGAGCCGGTCGCCGAGAGCGCCGGCGCGGGCGCGTGATTCAGACGGCCGCCGCGGGCCCGGCGGCCGCGCCCAGGTCCCGCATCCCGGAGACGGCCTGCACCCGGATGAAGTGCAGGTGATGGCGGCCGACGACGATCTCGTCGCGGTCTGAGAGCGGGCTCCATTCGACCCGCTCTCCGTTCACGAACACGCCGTTGAGGCTGCGGTCGTCGAGCACGCGCAAGCCGTCGGGCTGGCGCACGATGAGCGCGTGCCGGCGGGACACGGTGGGGTCGTCGAAGCGGATGTCGGCGGCCAGGCTCCGGCCGATCCGAGTCCATTCGCGCTGCAGGGCGAAGGCGGTCGCCTTGTCGTCACTGTCGAGGAACGCGACGTACTCGCCCGGCGGGTCGAGGTCGTCACGAAGCTCGTCGAGCCACTGCGCGTCCTCCGCGGTCGGCTGAACCTCGCCCATCGTCGCCGCGACGGTGGTGAAGAGGGAGGCGCGAACGAACTCGGTGCCGCCGCAGTTCGGGCACGCCGGCAGTTCGTCCGCCCCGTCAAGGGTGACCGCGTACTCGCACGCCGTGCACCGGAACGTGCCCATCCCAGCCATGTTGCCGGTCGTCCAAGCTTTCATGGGCTATCTCCTGTTCTGGCAGGGGGCCTCGCCTTACGGACGCCTTCCCAACGTCCGTGAGATCGACAAAGATGATATCCGGCGCGTCAAAGCGCCTCGCCATCGCCCAAGAAGTCCCGTAAACAGCCAGCCGCAGCACGCCTTTTCGGGTGTCTACCCGCATCGCCCGGTTGACAAACACCAAATGTCAGGAGGAACGGCGATCGGGACGACGAAAGGGAGGAGATGCGACTCTCCGCACGGGAGCTTCCCAGCCTCGAGTTCCACCTCCTCCGCCGGAGCGTGGGCGAGCTCGCGGAGGGTCGCGAGCGTTGCGACCACTGCCACCGCACGCCGCTGGTCGGCGAGCACGTCCACACGTACAAGTCGGGCAAGATGCTGTGCGAGCTGTGCCGTGCCCTGCGCCCCGAGGAGCCGGTCTCCTCACGTCTCGTGCACGGGCCGGCGTTCGGACACGCGGTGCGGATCACCGACCAGCGCGCCGCCGCGCGCGCCACGCCGCCCGCTGCGCAACAGTAAGCCCAGCACGCCCAATAGACTCCGGCGGCGATGGATCCCGTCTCCGTGTCAACCGTGATCTCGAAGCCTCGCGAGGAGGTATTCGAGTACCTCGCCGACATCGCCAACCACGCCGAGTTCACCGACCACTACCTCACCGACTGGCATCTCACGCGCGAGCGGAGCTACGGCACGGGAGCCGGCGCCCGGTTCCGCATCAAAGCCCCGTTCGCCCGCTTCAACTGGGCCGACATGACCTTCTCCGAGGTCGACCCGCCGTTCCGGATCGTCGAGCAGGGCCGAGGCGGCAAATACAACCGCATCCGACTGCTCGGCACCTACACGCTGAGCGATGGGCCTGACGGTACGACGAAGGTCGAGTACCGGTTCGAGACGCGACCCAAGGAGCCGAGCGATCGGCTCATGGAGACGCTCGGGGGCCGCGCCTGGACCCGGCGCAACTCGGCGAAGGCGATGCGCCGGCTGCGGGCGATTCTCGAGGGCGACGGCACGCCGGGACCGCGGCCTTCGATCTCGGGCCGCTAGAGCGGTCTCGCGCGCGCCAGTGTCGCTCGCGCGCCCTTGGCGCTAGAGCGACACTGTCGCGAGAGCCATCGGGATAGACTTCCGGCCCCGTGAGAGCGCGCCGCGTCCCGATCCTCGTTTCGAGCCTCGTGATCATGGCTCTCAGCCTTGCCGGTTGCGGCAACAGCCCGAAGCTTCGGCACGCCGCCGATCCGGAGAACTTCGGCGTCTACGTGAACGCCGGACCGATCGCCTACCAGCTCCAGATCTCGCGCGAGCTCAATGGCTACAGCACCGAGGACGCCCAGTACCTGATCGGCCTGCCCAAGAGCATCACGGCGCCCACGCCCACCGAGGAGTGGTACGGCGTGTTCATGTGGGCGTGGAACCAGAACCAGCACTACCAGGCCACGGCGCCGGCGAGCGCCTTCGACATCGTCGACACCCAGGGCAACATGTACCACCCCGAGCCGATCAACCCGATGCTCAACCCCTACCAGTGGACCTCGCAGCGGCTGGCGCCCAAGCAGACCGAGCCGCAGCCCGACACCACCGCCTACTTCGGCCCGACCCAGGGCCAGCTCTTGCTCTTCAAGATCAGCACCACCGCCTACGCCAACCGCCCCCTGGTCCTGCAGATCCGGGGCGGAGCGCAGAACCAGGTGCAAGCGACCATTCCCTTGGACCAGTGACGTGAACGAGGATCGGCGGGGGAGGGCGAGCGAGCCCACCGGAAGGCCGGATCTGACCTTCAATCCACTGGCTGCAGGCATTGGCGTCTTCACCGCCGTCGCGACTCCCGTAGCGGGCTTCGGACTGTCTCTGTCGGGCCACCTGCATACGCTGATCCCGGGCTTGGGCGCCGTGCTCGGCCTGCTCAGCGGCCTGGCCGCCGGCCTCTGGCTCGACCGGCGAGACGGCAGAGTGTGGAACGGTCCGCAGCTCTGACCCGGGCGCGGCGGGTCGTTGTGTGTCTCGCGGCTTGCGGCGGGCTGGCGGCGCTCGCGGCGCCGGCCGGCTCTGCCTGGTCGCGCCCACTTCGGATCTCGCCCCCGAGCTCGATTTCGCTGCTCGGGCCGCAGGTCGCCTCGTCCGAGGTGGGCGCGGCCGCGGTCTCGTTCAACCAGGTCAATCTCGACGCCCAGGCCAACGCGGACGCCTTCCTCGCGCTTGCACCGCCGCACGGCGCGTTCCGCCCGGCAAGGGTGGTCCCGGGCGCGCAGGAGATCCTCGCCATCGCCTACTCGGGGAGCGCGCTCGAGTTGCTCACCGCCTCGGCCCCGCCCGGCCAGCCATGCTGCACCACCGTCCAGGTGATCCGCCACAGGGCAGGCGGCGGGTTCGGGCTCCGGCAGACGCTCGTCACCGACGTCGGCGGCGGAAGCACCGGACGACTCGTGCCCCTCAGTAACGGCCGCATGCTCGCGGTGATCGCCGGGCCGCAACGACTGTGGGCGACCGAAGCTCGGGCCGGCGGGCACTTCGGCGCCGTCCGGGGACTGACACCCCCCGGCTCGGCTCCCGCCGCGCTCGCGGTCACCGGAACGCCCAACGGCGGGAGCACAATCGCATGGACGCTCGGGGCGGGGGCGAGCGTGTTTGGCGCGAGCGCGGGACCGGGCGCTACGCCGTCGAGGCCGCACACCCTGGTCAACCTCGCGCAGGGCCACGCGATCGACGGCCTCCAGCTCGCGGCGCGACCGAACGGCGTCACGCTGGCGTGGACGGAGAGCTGGAATGACGCCGCGGGCGCGTATCACGCTGAGGCGATGGCGGCGGATGTGGCGGGCGGGCGTTTGACTCGGCCGCGGGCGCTGTCGGCGCCTGGGGAGGTCGCCTCGGGGTTGGCGCTTTCGTCGGACCTGGTCGGCGCGGAAGTCGCCGCCTGGGACGTGTGCGCAGGGGCGTCGGGGACATGCGCGCTGGAGGGCAGGGTCCGGCCGGGCGAGGTTTCGACGGTTCCGCGCCGCGGGGCGCGGAAGCGTGTCGGCGCCCGGTGGTTCGGTGCCCTCTCGAGCCTCGGTCGGATCGACCCGGGCGAGAGCCCGTTGGTGTCGGTCGCTCCGGCGGGCAAATCGCTTATCGGCTGGATCACCGGGGGGCGGGTGGCGCTCGCGGCCGGGCGAGCGGGCGCGGGTCGCTTCGGCGTTGGGCGGCTGGTGTCCGGGGCGCCGGCGGAAAACCTCGACGTGGGGTTCGGGCCGACCGGGGAGGCGGTGGCGGCGTGGACGGAGGGTACGGCGGCGCCGGGGGTGTTGGTGTCGGTGGGACGGTAGGGGCGGTCGGGGCGGTCGGGGCGGTCGGGGCGGTCGGCGGATACCTCCGACCGCAGCGTTGGGGCCGGCGGCCCGGGGGCTGACCGAGGCGCCCGGCGGGCGGCCGGTGCGCTTGACGCGGTTCCGGCGCTCCCGGCGGCAGGCGCCGCGATCTGATGTCTTCTGGTCCGGAGTGTCCGGACTGATCGACAGCGGTTCGCCCCTGACGGGCTCCCGCGCGAACCAGGCGCCCGCGTCCCACTGCGAGGCAGCCGGCCCCGGCATCCCACCGCCAGGCAGCCGCCCAAGCTAGAGGGTGCGGGCACCCACGCCCCGCCCCCGCCCCCGTCCGCTCACTTCCCCAACGCCGCCGCCAGCACCTGCTGCACCGCGGGCGCCGCCGTGGCGCCCCCGGCCCCTTGCGACGGGAACAAGGCCGCCACGACGATGCGGGGCTTTCCGACCGGGGCGTAGCCGACGAACCAGGCGTCGGTGTTCTGCGGGGTGTTCGTGCTCGACGTGCTCGAGTTCGTCGAGGTGGCAGTCGTGGTGTTGCCGAGCTCGGCGGTTCCGGTCTTGCCCGCGACGAGGACCCCGGGTATCTGGGCGGCCGTGCCGGTCCCGAACTCGACCACCGCGATCATCATCTTCTGCACCAGTGCCGCGACGTGGCGGCTCGTGACCCGGATGAAGGTCGGCGTCTGATGGAGGAGGAAGGTGGGGATCGGCCGTCTCCCACCCATGGAGATGGCGGCGCCGGCGATGGCCATCTCGAGCGGTGTGGCGAGGACCCGGCCCTGCCCGATGGCCGAGGAGCCGACGGCGAGGTCATCGCCGATGGTGGCCGCCGAGGGAATCGTGCTCGGCGCCGCGCTCGGGAAGGGGGCCGGGCCGTTGAAGCCGAACTTCTCGGCCATGGCGACGAGGCGGGCGGCGCCGAGCTGGACGCCGAGCGGGGCAAAGACGGAGTTGCAGGAGACGGCGAAGGCATTCAGGAGCGTGCCGCCGCACGCCTCGCCGTTGGCGTTCTGGAGCGTGTAGCCCGAGATCGTCGCGCTGGTGGCGATGGGGAAGGTGGTGCTGAGCTTGACGATCTTCGCCTGCAGCGCGCCGGTCGCGGTGATGATCTTCATCGTCGAGCCCGGAGGCTGGGGAGCCGAGTAGGCAATGCCGGCGACCGCGAGCACCTCGCCGTTCTGTGGGTCCATGGCCAGCATCCCGGCGTAGCGGTTGCCCATCGCCGCGATCTCGGCGACCTCGAGCTTGGGGTCGATGGTCGTCGTCACCGGCGCGCCCGGCTTCGGCGTCGAGACCGAGAGCACGCGGGTGCCCGCGAGGAGCGTGCCCCCCGGGGTGCCGGCGAGCTGGCTCTGGAACAGGCGCTCGAGGCCGTCGCTGCCCACCATCGCCTTGGGGGGATATCCCTGGGCTTCGTACGCCGCCCTTTCGCCGGTCGAGATCGGCCCGAGCGTGCCGACGATCTGGAGCGCGACCCCGGGGATCGGCGAGAACAGCGACGGCCCCTGGGCGAGCACGGTGCCGTCGCGCGCGTAAAGGGAGGCCCGCGGCGGCAGCGAGACCTGGCGACTAAGCTGTTCGCCTGGGCGCAGGCCGGGGAAGACGAGCTGGGACTTGAACTGGACGTGCGCCCCAGAGCCACTGCCCGAGAGGGGCACCGCGAGCGTTTCACGGAACGTCCCGAAGATCCGCGTCCGCACCCGTACGGAAACCGTGATCACGTTCCCGTGGGGTCCGCTGACCCGCCCGGGGCTTATGGAGATGACGGTCGCCGTGGTCGCGGCCGAGGCGTAGGCAGCGCGGAAGGCAGTGGAGGAAACACGCGCGCGGGACCGCGCGTCGAGGAGCCCGTACATGGTGGTGAAGTCGCCGCGGCGCCAGGCGGTCACGTAGTTGGCGACGAGCTTTCGCTCGGCGCGCGCCGGCCCGGTCGCGGTCACGAGCCCGGCCGCGAAGGCCCCGGCCGCGAGGAGCACGAGCGGCACGGTGCGCGTAAGCAGCCGGCGCCGTCGCCGCGCTGAACGTCGCGACCGATTCGGCGTGTGCGTCGCGACCGATGTCCATCCCCAGGGCACGGTTGCGCGCAGCGTAGACGGTGTGGGTGTCAGGAGGTGCATTCGCTCATGCGTGCCTAACGCAGCAATTGCCTGGGTAGAGTCACCCGCGTGAACTGGGTCGACTGGCTGATCGTCGCGATCGCTGCCCTGTTCGCCTTCTGGGGCTACATGCAGGGCATCATCGTCGGCGGCTTGTCGCTGGCCGGATTCGCCCTGGGCGCGGTCGTCGGTGCCCGGGTTGCGCCCGTGGTGCTCCCGGGCGGTTCGCACTCGAGCTACGCGCCGCTCCTCGGCCTGGTGGGAGCGCTGCTCGTGGGTGCGCTCCTGGCCAGCCTGCTCGAGGGGCTCGGCGCGCGCGTGCGCCTCGCGCTGCCCTTTCCGGGTCTCAGAACGATCGACGGGCTTCTGGGAGCGGTGCTCACTGCCTGCATCGGATTGGGGATCGTTTGGATCGTCGGCGCGGCGACGCTCACGACGGTTACCTCGCCCGGGTTGAAGCAGGCCCTGCAGCGCTCGGTCATCTTGCACGACCTCGACAAGACGCTGCCGCCGTCGGGAGCGATCCTCAACGCCGTCGCGCGCTTTGACCCGCTCCCATCGATCAGCGGTCCCTCGGCCGAGGTCTCGCCTCCGGTGAAGGGCATTGTCTCGGCGCCGGGTGTCCAAGCGGCGATCCCGAGCGTCGTCCGCGTGCTCGGGACGGCCTGCGGGCTGGGGATCGAAGGGTCGGGCTGGGTGGCGGCGCCCGATCTCGTCGTCACCAACGCGCACGTCGTCGCGGGCGAGACCGACACAGGCGTGCAGATCCTCGGGCACGGCACGCCGCTCCCAGCGCAGGTGATCCGCTACGACCCCAACAACGACGTCGCCGTACTTCGTGTCCGCGGCCTCTCCGAGCGGCCGCTCCCCGTCGCCGGGTCCCCCAATTCCGGCACCTCGGCGGCGATCCTCGGCTACCCGAACGACGGCCCCTTCAACGCCCAGCCGGGCCGGATCGGCATCACCAAGCCCGTGCTCACCGAGAACGCGTACGGCAACGGCCCGATCCTGCGGGACCTAACTGCGCTGCGCGGACTGGTGCGTCCGGGGAACTCGGGCGGGCCGATGGTCGACTCCCACGGATGGGTGGTGGCGATGGCCTTCGCCCAGATCACCAACCCGGCGCCGGGCACCGGTCCCGGTGGTTTCGCCGTCCCCGCCTCGGTAATCCGCTCAGAGCTGGGGAAAGCCAGGTCCGTTCAGGGCTCGGTGAGCACCGACGGCTGCGCAGCATAGGGCCGGGCTTGCCCCGGGCGCTACGCTCAGCGCTCGTATGTCCAAGACACTCGTCATCGCCGAGAAGCCATCGGTCGGCAAGGACATCGCCAGGGTCCTCCCGGGCGTGTTCGCCGACCACAAGGACTATCTCGAAGGCCCCGACCACGTCGTAACGTGGGCCGTTGGCCACCTCGTGCAGCTCGCCGATCCCGACGACTACGACGAGCGCTACAAGAAGTGGAAGATGGCCGATCTGCCGATCGTGCCCGAGCACTTCAAGCTCGTCGTGCGTGACGAGCGCTCGAAGAAGCAGATGAACGTCGTCAAGCGCCTGCTCGCTCGCGACGACATCGACACCGTCGTCAACGCCTGCGATGCGGGGCGGGAGGGCGAGCTCATCTTCGCCTACCTATACGAGAAGGCAGGCGCGAAGAAGCCGGTCAAGCGGCTGTGGCTGAACTCGATGACCAAGAGCGCGATCGAGGACGCGTTCGGATCGCTGCGCCCGGGGGCCGACCTGGCCAAGCTCGAGGCGGCGGCCCGCTCGCGCTCCGAGGCCGACTGGATCGTGGGCATGAACGCGACGCGGGCCGCCACCATCCGCCTGCGCTCATCGTTCGACGGCGCCGTCTCTCTGGGACGCGTGCAGACGCCGACGCTGGCCATCCTGGCCCGTCGCGAGGAGGAGATCCGCGCTTTCGTGCCCGAGCCCTACTGGGTCGTCGACGCGCTGTTCGCGGCGCCGGGCGAGCGCCTCTACGAGGGCCGCTATCACGAAGGCTCGACTCCCCGCCTGAAGACGGCCGAGGAGGCCGCCGCCGTGGTCTCGGCGGCCGAGGGCCAGACCGGGGAGATCACCAGGCTCGAGAAGACCAAGCGCACGGAGCGCCCGCCGTTCCTCTATGACCTCACCTCGCTCCAGCGCGAAGCGAACAGGCGCTACGGATTCACGGCCCGGCGCACCCTCGCCGCCGCCCAGCGCTGCTACGAGGAGCACAAGGCGCTCACCTATCCCCGCACCAATTCCCGCTACCTGACCACCGACATGGTCCCGGAGATCAAGCCGATCGCCTCGCTCGTCGGCTCACGGCCCGACTATGAGAAGGCCGCCCAGTACGTTCTCGGCCTCGACGTGCTGCCGCTCGGCCGCGTGGTCAACGACGCCAAGGTCACCGACCACCACGCGATCATCCCCACCCTGGCCGAGGGCGGGCATCCGGTGGACAAGATGAACGAGGACGACAGGAAGCTCTACGACCTCGTCGTCCGCCAATTCCTGGCGATCTTCCATCCCGACGCCGTGTTCGAGAACACCCGCGTGGAAACGACGGTGGCTGCCGCCGCGACGGGGCGGGTGGAGATGCCGGTGGCTCCCGGCGCGGCGGGACACCTCTTCCGGACCCGCGGCAAGGTCATGCTCGTGCCCGGCTGGCGGAGCGTATACGGCGAGATTCCCGACGCCGACCGCGCCGATGACGACGACGAGCGCGAGCAGCAGCTGCCCAAGCTCGAGCAGGGCGAGCCCGCCGAGGTGCGCGAGATCGGCTCCGAGGAGAAGATCACCAAGCCGCCGCGGCGCTACTCAGAGGGTGCCCTGCTCGGCGCCATGGAGACGGCGGGCAAGCTCGTCGAGGAGGACGAGCTCCGCGAGGCGATGAAGGACTCCGGGATCGGCACGCCTGCGACTCGGGCGGCGATCATCGAGCGGCTCCTCGCCGTCGGCTACATCGAGCGCGACGGACGTGCCCTGGTGGTGACCGAGAAGGGCCTGAACGTGATCCGGCTGCTCGGCGAGCACGCCCTCACCTCTCCCAGCCTGACCGGGGAGTGGGAGCACCGGCTGGCGCGGATCGAGCACGGTGAGGACTCGCGCGAGGCGTTCATGGGCGACATCGTCAAGTTCGCGCAGTCGACGGTCGGCGAGCTCGATACCAAGCTCCACGGCGTCCGCATCCCGCGGGCCAACCTCGGCCCGTGCCCCGTGTGCGGGCACGACATCATCGAGAACCGCAAGGGCTATTCGTGCTGGGCGCGCGACGATCCAGGGTGCGGATTCGTGATCTGGAAGACGAAGGCGGGCAAGCAGCTGCCGCTGGCGGTAGCGCGTGAGTTGATCGCCAGCGGGCGGACCGAGAAGCCGCTGACCGGCTTCAAGAGCCGCGCCGGCAAGAGCTTCCGCGCACGGCTCGCGCTCATCCAGGGCGAGGACGCCAAGTGGCGGGTCGAGTTCGACGAGCCGTGGGCCAAGGAGGGCGCCAAGCCGCCCGACGCCGAGGACGCTCAGCCCGCCGAGGCGGCGTCCGCCGCAGCTGACCAGCAGCCCGAAGCCGCGTAGCGCCCGCCGCCGGTTTACTCCGTCTTTGCGCTGTCGCTGAGTCGCCACAGCGGCTCGCCGAACACCGAATCGACGCCGGCGGGCTCGAGCACGCCGTCCGCGACCGCCTTCGACCACGCGGCGTTGATCCGGCTCGCCGGTTCGCCGAGCTCCCAAGCGACAAGTTCGAGACTCGCGCCGCCGAACTCGTCGAAGTCACGCATCACCGCCATCAGCCGCTCGAGCGAGATCTCGACGGTCATGTCGCGGCGAACGTTAGCGGCCGGCCGGTGCTCGCGCGAGACGTCGGGGGCGCGCGGCACCATGTGGGCATGTCGCTGACCCTGGTCCTCGGCCCGGCCAACTCCGCCAAGGCGGCGGAGGTGCTCGGCGCCTACCGCGCCTCGGCCCGGCGGGGGGCGATCCTCGTCGTCCCCACACGACTCGACCGCGAGCACTATCGCCGCGAGGTGCTGGGCGAGGGCGCCCTGCTCGGAGGCGAGATCCTCACCTTCCCCGGCCTGGCGCGGGAGATCGCTCGCCGTGCGGGCTACACCGCCCGGACGCTCTCGCCGCTCCAGCGCGAGCGCGCCCTGCGGGCGACGATCGGGCGCTGCGAGCTCACGGCGATCGGGGCCTCGGCCGCCTCCCCGGGCTTCGCGCCCGCCGGGGGGACGCTGATCGCCGAGCTCGAGCGGGCACTGGTGCCCCCGCCGCGCTTCGCCCAAGCGCTGCGGGC
>JALYZL010000133.1 GCA_030948875.1 Actinomycetota bacterium | reverse complement strand
GGTCTGGGCGGCTGCTTCCTAACGAGGATCGCTACCTCGCCGCGTCCACCCGGGCGCGGAAGGCTCCGCTCGCCACCCACGGTGACCTCGATGAGCATTGGTGGCAGACCGCGAAACGGTTCGGGATCGACAGCCAAGGCGTCGAGCGGCTACGCGCCAGTACCGAGCGGCCCGTACATGCTGCCGAGGATCATGAGCTGCTTGATCGCTTGACGGAGTTCGATGCGACGTTCGCCGAGCGTGAGGCGCGCGCCGTCGCCCTCGAAGCGTCAGCGGGCGTGAGCATCGACGACGCGCTGTACGGCCTCGAGCGGCTCCGAGCCGACGGCGAGGTGCTCACCCTCGCCGACGGGCGCGCGACCAGCCGCCCCCATCGCGCGAGCGAACACCGCACCGTCACCATCGCCGAGCGACTCGCCGCCGCACGAATCACCGCCCTCCCCGCCGGCGAGGTCGACAACCAGACGCGCACGCTCGACGCTGAACTGGCAGCGGAGGGCGCCGGGCTTGGCGTCGAGCAGCGCCGCGCGGTCCAGCTCGCGTGCTCAGACCGCCAGCTCGTGCTCATCGAAGGACAGGCAGGGACCGGAAAGAGCACCGCGCTCGTCGGCATCGCCCGCGCCCACCAAGCCCAAGGCCGGCAGGTGATCGTGACGAGCACCGGCGCGCTCGCGGCCGAACGCCTAGCACTCGAGCTCTCCACCGCCGGCGTGAACGCCACCGCATACTCCACCGTCGCGCTCCACGCCGCCGTCGAATCCGGATGGATGAAGCTCGACCCCGGTACGACGGTGATTCACGACGAGGCAGCGCTCGCGTCAACCCGCGAGCAACACCAGCTCCTCACTGCGATCGAAGCGTCCGGGGCGCGGGTGATCGAGGTCGGCGATCCACGCCAATCCCAAGCCGTCGGCGCCGGCGGCCTCTGGCCCGACCTCGAACACGCCGCACAGAAGAACGACGCGCACGTCGAACTCACCCAAATCGTCCGCGCCCGCGACCCCGAAGACCGCCGCGACCAACAACTCTTCCGCACAGGCCAACACCAACACGCCCTCGAGGATTACGCCGCGCGCGGGCGGGTGATCCTCGCCGCCGACCAACGCCACGCCGACGACACCGCCCTCGAAGCCGCCCACACCGACCGCCAAACCGGGAAGCACACGCTCGTGATCGCCCAGACCTCCAACGAGCGCCTCGACGAGCTCAACGCCCGCGCGCAAGCGATCCGCTACCAGCACGGCGAACTCGGCCACCGCGAACTCGCCGTCACCGGCCGCCCCTACCAGCTCCACGCTGGCGACGAAATCCAAATCCGCCACCCACTCGACCACCCCCACCTCGGCCGCATCCAAAACGGCACCACCGCCCACGTCCTCGAGATCCACCGCGACCGGAGCGCGGCGACGATCCGGTTCGCGGACGGCCGCGAAGGCGACTTCACCCAAGGCCAGATCGACGAAGCCCAGGTGCGGCTCTCCTACGTCCAGCACCCGTTCCCCGCGCAAGGGCACACGACCGACACCGCCCATCTCATCGTCTCAGAACACGCCACCCAAGAAGGCAGCTACGTCGCGCTCACCCGCGCCCGCGACACCACCCACATCCACGCCAGCCACGAACAACTCACCACCAGCAACGACCAGGAACCCACGGCCGCGCTCGCCGAGTGGATGGGCCGCTCAGAACCCGAGATCCCCTCGATCCGGACCCCGCTCGCGCCCGACACGCGGGCACCTCGATACGACAGCGACCGGCAGGGTCTCGGCCCTCCGGTCGCAGAGCGAACCGACGAAAGGCCGGCCGTAGCCCCGGCGCGTGACGACGACCTGGCTCCCGAGCACGACACGAACCGCCAATCCGAAGATCCCCACGAGTACCTGATCGCGGTCCTGGGCGAGCGCCCCGACGCTCCCGACCCCAAGCACGACACCTGGCAGCGCGCCGCGCTCGCGATCGACGACTACCGCACCCGGCACGACATCGACCCCGACGAGCCGACCGCGCTCGGCCCCGAACCCCAACCCGGACAGTTCCAGCAACGCGCAGACCGAACCCGAACCGCGGCAGAAGTCCTCGACGCCCTCCACACGCTCGAGCGCGACGTCCCCGAGTACGGGCCGATCAAGCAACGCATCCAGGGCACCCCCGGACTCGTCCCCGACGACCAACCAACCCTCGACCACACCCTCGGATGGGAACCATGACACGACCATCACAAAAGGACGCCAGCATGAGCAACAACCCCGCCAACAGCACCCGTTCGCGTCTACTTCGCGCGGTTCGAAACCTCACCGACCCGGGCAAACTGAACCCGACCCCCACCCAGACAAACGCACGGGTGGATCAGAGCGGCACCGCGCGCCTACGAACCGAGCAGATGCCATCGAAAATCGAAATAGCCGGCGAAGTACGCGACCCCCTCCCACCCGACCTGCTCGACGACGCGATCTACGCCCCCGAAACGAACATCATCACCTGCGCCGACTGCGGCGCGCAGATGACCCCCGACAGCAACGACGCGATAAGCCTGGTCGTCCGCACCAACATCGTCGGCACCGCTCCCGTCGTCCAATACGTGCACCGCCGATGCGCCCCCTCCGGCGTACGCCGGCCCGACGTCACGCTCCTCCTCGCAGACGAAACGACCTACCTCCCGCTCCTACGACCCGGGCACCCCATCCCCGCCGGCCTCCTCTGGGAACCACGCACCCAACACGGCTACCCGCCGGGCGAGAACGCGCACACATCCCACTTTCGCGACCTCGGCTTCCACACCACCACCAGCGGAATCATGGAACTCGACGCTCCGGTCCTCCCCGATGGGTGCGTGCTCCGCAGCGACGGCGACGACCTCTCCCTGCAGAGCCCGATCGGCTCCCTGCAACAGTTCGCCGGCGTCGCGCTCACCGCACCCCCCGGCTGGTACCACGAAGCCCACCGAACACAACACTGCCTCCTCCTCACCGCCACCGGCCTCGAACTCGACCACCCAGACCCCGAACACCTCAACACCCTCACCGTCAAAGGACACGCAGTCGCAGCGACGATCCAGACGCAGATCGAACCCAACGACCGGGGATAGGCCATGGCATTACCTGAGCGCAGCGAGCGCCGTCGGCCCGATCGATCCGGAATCCCAACGACGACCAGACTCAACCCCCGCGAGCAGCACTACCGGCCAAGCCGGACCGGCTCACAACAGAAACGCCAGCACGCCAGCCGGTCACCCAGCAGCAGCCGACCTCACCACCGTATCCCGCGCCCGATCCCAGCACACGGCCCGCTGCCGCCCGACGCCCATGGACCCGGGCCCACCACTGCGCTCCATGCCGAGCCCCTCGTTCTCCGCGCGCGAGCCACCGTTCCCGAGCATGGACGCACGGGCTCAGCGACGATCTCCGCGCGCGTCTAACTTGCCGTTTCAGCCCTCCAGAAACAGGCCGCGCCACCCCACCCCGGTCGCGCGCGACCTCCCAGCCGGGGCACGGACGCCCGGCACCATCTCCGCGCGCGACCACCCACGTCCCATCCCCTAGCCACCGTCACCACCCCTCTATGCCGCCGTTCGACCAACCACGGCGCTCCAAGCCAGCGGCCCCAAGGACCTGCGGCCGTCGGCGTTCGCCCTGCCCCCCTGCTCGTGGGCGATTCCAGACACGCGCGCGCTCCGGCTTTAGCGGAGGCCAGCGGCACGAAGCGATCGTGCGGTCCGCGGAGCGAGCGTCCGAGCGTGGAAGCAGGCATCCGGGCGTTGATCCCCAGACCCGCATGTCGCCGAATCCGGGGCTGAGGACCAGCTCAGCTTGGCAGCCGCATTGCGTAGGCACGAGCTGCTGCGCCGCCGCATCCGTTCCTGCCCGTGATGGTGGGCTTCGCGGAAATGACGTGCGTGCTGGTTTGGCGACGAAGCAGGTGTCCTTACCCTGCGTGAGCGCTGCTTCTTTCCGCGCGAGTGCGGGCGGGCTCTCCTCTTGCGCCGGGGGGGAGATACCTGACACAGTGAACCGATGCTGACT
>JALYZL010000125.1 GCA_030948875.1 Actinomycetota bacterium | reverse complement strand
CGTCTACGGCGTTGCCGGCGGCGGGGTGGCGAAGAGACCGCGCCTCGTCGGCCCCGCGCGGGCCACCCAGGTGCTGGCGGCGATCCCCGGCGACGGCGACACACAGGGAACGATTACCGTCGACGCGCGCACGCTCATCTACGCCGAGCGCACGACGCCGGATGGCCTCGTGGTGCTCGTCCGCGGTGCCGGCCTCGCGTTCGGAGAGTGGCGACCGTTCCTCCTCAGCCTGATCCTCGCCGGGCTCGGGGGCGCGCTCCTGGCGGCGGCGCTCTCCTACCTGCTCGCGCGTCGCTTGACCCGGCCGCTGGCCGAGCTCGCGTCCGCGACGGGCCGCCTGGCGGCGGGCGAGCAGGGCGTCGGGGTGCCGGTCCGCGGGGACGACGAGCTGGCCGCCCTCGCGAGCTCCTTCAACGCGATGTCGGGCGAGCTCGCGCGCGTCCGCGATGAGCAGCGCGCCTTCCTGGAATCGGTGAGCCACGAGCTGAGGACGCCGCTGACCTCGATCCGCGGCTACGCCGAGGCGCTCGACGAAGGCGCGGTGGCCGCGCCCGACGGAGCCCGGGTAATCGCCGCCGAGGCGCGGCGGCTCGAGCGACTCGTCCAGGATCTCCTCGACCTGGCCAGACTCGGTCATTCCGGGTTCGAGGTGTCCCATGAGCCGATCGACCTCGCCGCCGTCGCCACGCGCGCGGTCGAGCGGCACCTCCCCCGCGCGCGTCAGCTGGGGATCGAGCTCGCGGCCACCGGCGCGCCCGAGGCAGCGGCGATCGGCGACTCCGAGCGCCTGCTCCAGGCGACCTCGAACCTGATCGAGAACGCCTTGCGCCTGACACCGGCCGGGGGATCGGTGGTAGTCGCGGTCGACTCAGCAGCAGCGGACGCGGACGCCGCGATCAGCGTTCGCGACACCGGGCCCGGACTTGCGTCCGACGACCTGCCGCACGCGTTCGAGCGCTTCTATCTCTACAGCCGGTACCGCTCCGAGCGCGCCGTCGGCTCCGGCCTCGGGCTGGCCATCGTCGAGCAGCTGATGGCGCGAATGGGCGGCACCGTCGAGGCGAGCGCCGCTCCCGGAGGCGGGGCTCAGTTCACCCTGCGCGCGCCGGCCGATCGTGAGCGCTTGGGCTAGGCCGCGATGTTGCGTTCGTTGAGGTGGGCGCCGACCTTGCGCTTGACCCGCTGCAGGGCGTTGTCGACCGTCTTGCAGTCGCACCCGATGCGCTGGCCGACCTCCTCGTAGGAGCGACCGTCCAGATAGAGCGAGAGCACGCGCGACTCGAGCTCGGACAGCGCTGTCGAGATGCAGGTCACCAGCGCCCGCAGCTCCTCGGAGGAGATCACCTGATTGACCGGGTCATGGACCGGCGAGCCGGGGATGACCTCGTCGAGCGTCGGCTCGCCGTCGCCGGAGACGGAGGCCGGGCTCGATGAGAAAGAGACGTACTGGTTCAGGGGGGCGTGCTTGTTGCGGGTAGCGGTCTTCACCGCCGTGATGATCTGCCGAGTGATGCACAGCTCGGCGAAGTTCCTGAAGCTCGACTCGCGGTCGGTGCGGTAGTCGCGCACCGCCTTGTAGAGGCCTACCAGGCCCTCCTGGATCAGGTCATCGGCGTCCCCGCCGGCGAGGAAGTAGGAAGACGCCTTGAGGCGGACGAACCCGTAATAACGGCGAACGATGCGATCGTACGCGTCTGCGTGCCCCTGTTTGGCAAGGGCAATCAGATAGCCATCCTCAAGCTGGAGTTGACCCTGAGGGGAGGATGATAGTTTGGCCACGAGGCATTCCTCCGGCGGCCCGGAAGCGAGCCGTTCGAGTTCGTGGCGGGCTACCTCCCCTGGCGCCGCACCTTATTTGGTTGAATGCGAGCCCGCCGCTGCGGATCGCAATCTCAATGCCTCAACGAGGTTGAGGCTAAAGCTCAACTACATCGTTACATTTGGCGCGAGCTTGACATAGCAACGCTCGCGTGTCAAGCGTTGGCAGGGTTATTGCGCTTGAGCCTTGCGCCCGCGCGCCACCTCGTAGAGGAGCACCGCCGCGGCCGCGCTCACGCCAAGCGACTCGATCTTTCCCCGGAGCGGCAACGCGACCAGCGCGTCGCACGCCGCCGCCACGCGCGGGCGCAGGCCCTGGCCTTCGGAGCCGAGCACGAGCACCGCGCCCCCGCCGTAGTCGACATCGGCATAGCTCATCGCGCTGGCCGCGTCGGCGCCATAGCACCAGCACCCTGCCGCCTTGGCGTCGCTCAGGAAGTCGGCAAGGTTGCGCACGCGGGCGATGGGCAGGTGCTCGACGGCCCCGGCCGAGGCCTTGCACACCGCCGCCGTGACCTCCGCCGCCCGCCGCTCGGGGACGACGAGGCCGGTAGCCCCCGCGCACTCCGCCGTCCGGCAGATGGAACCGAGGTTCTGCGGGTCCTGCACCTGGTCGAGCGCGACCAGGAACGGCGCGGGCGCCGCCAGCAGCGCGTCAGCCGACGCGTAGCGGAACTCGGAAACCTCAGCGCACACGCCCTGGTGCGCCGAGGAGCTGCACCGCGCCTCGATCTCCTCAGCGGTGACTACCAGCGGCCGGCCCGTCTGTATCCACTCCTCGCGCGCGGCGTTCTTGGTCGCCCATACCCTGGAGACGGTGCGCGGGCCGCGGAGAGCCTCGCGCACGGAGTTGCGTCCGTAGACGATCACGGGGCGGGGGTGTGGGGGGCGTGGGGAGCGTGGGCGTGGCGAGGGGGCAGGGGCGACTCAGGGACGAACTGATGTCCATCAGTCCGGGGAGGTCGGACCAAAGGACAGCAGTTCACCGCCCGCCGCCACTCCCAGCCGAACCGCTGTCCATCAGTCCGGGGAGGTCGGACCAAACGACAGCAGTTCGCGCGCGAGCCCGCCACCCGGTCCGCGGACCCCGCGCCTCGTTCTCGACCGCCGGTCGCCACGTACACCATCACCCCGCCGGCAGCAGCTCCGGGCCGTCCGGACCGTCCCGGACCTCCCACCCGCGCGCGGCGATCTCGGCCCGCAGCCCGTCCGCCTCCCCCCAGTCGCCGGCCGCCCGGGCGCGCTCGCGATCCGAGCACAGCGCCCGCACCTCGGCGGGCGCCTCGCCAACCTCCACCGAGAGCAGGTTCTCGAGCCCGAGCACCTCGAGCATCTCGCGCAGGTCCGCGTCGCCGACCAGCTCCCGCGAGCGATTGGCCTCGCGCACCCAGTCCCACATCGCCGCGAGCGCGCGAGGGGTGTTGAAGTCGGCCGCCAGCGCGTCGAAGAACTCCTCACGCAGCGGCGCCGACCACCCCTCACTCGCTCCCTCCCGCAGCCCCCGCGCCGCCTCGCGAATCCGCGCCACCCGGGCGGCGGCCTCGGCCAATCGCTCCTCGTCGTAGACCACCGGCTGGCGGTAGTGGCCGCCGCAGAAGTACATCAGGAGCGCGTCGCGGCCGTGGGCGTCGAGCGCCTCGCGCAGCAGGGTGACGGCACCGGTCGACTTGGACATCTTGATGTCGTCGAGGCCCAGCTTCGACGCCTTCTTCTGATCGAGGCGCAGCATCCCGTTGTGAACCCACAGGCGCGCTAACGAGGCGCCACACGCCGCGCAAGTCTGGGCCTCCTCGTTCTCGTGGTGGGGGAAGATGAGATCGGACCCGCCGCCGTGGATCTCGAACTCGACGCCGAGCAGCGACTGCGCCATCGCCGAGCACTCGATGTGCCACCCCGGTCGCCCGCGCCCCCATGGGGCGTCCCACGCGGTGTCCTCGCCCGGCTTGTGGGCCTTCCAGAGCGCGAAGTCGAGGGGATCACGCTTGTGTGCCGCGCCCTGCACGTCCTCGCCCTGGTCCATGTCGTCCACGTCTCGATGTGAGAGCTCGCCGTAGGAGGGGTAGGACCGGACGGCAAAGTAGACATCGCCGTCTGCCGCATATGCGTGACCAGTCTCGATCAACCGCTCGATGAGCTCCACGATCTCCGCGATCGTCTCGCTGGCGAGCGGCTCGTGATCGGGCCGTCCGAGGCCGAGCCCGTCGGTATCGGCGACGTAAAAGGCGGCCATCTCGGTGGCGAGCTGGGCGCTCGGCACGCCAGCGGCTTGGGCGGCGTCGTAAATCTTGTCGTTGACGTCCGTGATGTTCGCGACGAATGTCACGTTATATCCCTCATGGAGGAGGAATCGCTTGAGCAGCGAGAAGACCACAAAGGGGCGGGCATTGCCGACATGGATCCGGGCGTAGACCGTCGGCCCGCAGACGTACATCCCGACGTGGCCGGGTCGGCGTGGCCGCAGCGGCAGGATCTGGCCGGTGCGCGTGTCGTGCAGGGAGATCGTCCGCAAGCTGCGGCAACAGTAGCGCTCACCGGCGCGCCCACCCGGACGCGAGGGTAGGGTACGCGCGGTGCCCGGGGAGGTCCCGCAGCCGCCCCTGTTCCGGCTTCCGAACGGTCGCCCGCCGCTGCTGCAGATCCGCGACGTCCCCGTCGGGCGGGATTGCGTCTCGACCCTGACGATGGGGTGCGGACCCGACGTCCTCCCCAACCCGCGTAGCATCTCAAGATGGCTGAGATGAGAACGGCACCGGCGCATGCGCGCCGCAACGGGCGCGCATCCGAGCCCGAGCCCGACGCCAACTCGGGGCGCAGCTCCACGAACACGGGCGGCGTGGCCGGATCGCTAATGACGCGGATGCTGCGCGCCGTCGGCGATCAGGCGCAGCGACGCATCCCCCGCGCCGATCTCGACGAGCGCGACCCCGACTTCATCCGCGAGCGCCTGCCGCTCATGTGGCTGATCGCGAGCATCTGGTTCCGGGGCGAGGTGCGCGGGCTCGGCAACATCCCCGACACCGGTCCCGTTCTCCTCGTCGGCAACCACTCCGGCGGGAGCCTGACCCCCGACACCATCGTCTTCACCCTCGCCTTCAATGCCTACTTCGGCGTCGAGCGCGCCTTCTATCAGCTTGCCCACAATCTTGTTCTCGCCATGCCCGCACTGGGCTCGCTGCGCAAGTTCGGGACCGTTGCCGCCTCTCCCCAGAACGCGCGCAAGGCGCTCGAGTCGGGGGCGGCGCTCCTCGTCTACCCCGGCGGCGATTACGAGGTCCACCGCCCGAGCTGGAAGGGCAACGATGTCGACTTCGACCGTCGCAAGGGCTTCATCCGCCTCGCGCTCGAGCAGGACGTCCCGCTCGTGCCCGTCGTCTCCATCGGCGGGCAGGAGACAGCGCTCTTTCTCAGCCGCGGCGACCGGCTCGCCCGTCTCCTCGCGCTCGACCGCATGTTCCGCCTCAAGGTTCTCCCCATCTCGCTCGCCGCTCCCTGGGGGCTGAACATCGGCGACATGCTCGGTCACATCCCGCTGCCCGCGAAGATCACCATCGAGACGCTCCCCGCCATCGACCTCCGCGCCGAGTTCGGGCCCAGCCCCGACCTCGACGAGGTCTACGACCACGTCGTGCGCCTGATGCAGGACACCCTCGATGCCCTCGCCGCCGAGCGCAGGTTCCCGGTGATCGGGTGAGGGTCAACGCGCAGATCTACATCACCGCGCCTGCGCACGAAGTCTGGGAGGTGATCTCCGATCCCACCCGCCAGCTCAGCTACATGTCGGGGATCACCCGCTGGGAGGTCGCCGGCGATCAGGCGGTGGGCCTCGGCGCCCGCTACCGGATGCTGCTGCGCGTCGGCTCGGCCGAGGTCGGCGGCCTCATCGAGCTCGTGGAGTTCGCCCCGCCGCGCGAGATCGCCTGGACCTCGGTGACGGGAGTCGACCAGCGCGGCCGGTGGCGGCTGCGGGAGGCCACGGACGGGCGGACCAAGGTCGAGCTCCGGCTCGCCTACGGCATCGCGGGCTCCGGGCTCGGCGGCTGGCTCGCCGAGCACGTCGCCGCCCGCACCGTCAGCGCCCACCTGCGGCGCACGGTCCAGCAGCTCAAGCGCCTGGTCGAGGCCGAGCAAGTGCGCGCC
>JALYZL010000124.1 GCA_030948875.1 Actinomycetota bacterium | reverse complement strand
ACAACCGAACCAAAAGCCGCGCACATTGCGCATAAGAGCATAAGTCGGCGCATACCCCAACCTTCTGATGGGAAATGCGTCCTGGGTCAACTCGCTGGTTGGAGGCTGACGTGGTGTCCAAGGGCTTCGAGTTTGGCGACGAGGCGGTTGGTGGCGCGGGCGGGGTCGCGGCGTTGGAAGTAGTCGCCGCCGAGGTCGTTGTAGAGCTCGCCGTTGGTGAACATGTGCCAGTAGGCGATCAGGATCGAGTGTTTGACGGCGCCCAGCGCGCGTCCGTGGCCGATGCGTGGCTTGAGGCGCTGGTATTGCGCGGCGAGATACGTGTTTTTGCTGCGGATCGCGGCGAGCGCGGCTTCTTCGAGCGCGATCCCGAGGAACTTCGACCCTTTGCGGGTTCGCCCGGAGCGGCGTTTGCCGGCCGATTGGTCGTTGCCGGGACAGCGCCCGGCCCAGGACGCGAGGTGGCGGGCGCTGGGGAAGACGCTCATGTCGGTGCCGATCTCAGCGACCATGACCTCGGCGGTGCGGGTGGCGACGCCGGTTATTGTGCCGGCCAGCTTCACGCTGGCCAGCCCGGTAGGGCCCAGCTCATTCTCGATCGCCTCGGAGAGCCCGTCGATCTGCTCGTTGAGGAAATCGATATGCGCGAGGATGGCGCCGATAATCAACGCGTGGTGCGCCTCGAACCGCCCCTCGAGCGCATCCCGCAGCGCCGGGATCTTCGCGCGCAGCTTGCCCTTCGCGAGATCGGCGAGCACGACAGGGTCAGTCGTGCCGGCCACCAGCGCGTCGAGCATCGCGCGACCCGACTTGCCGAGGATGTCCGAGGCGACGCAATCGAGCTTGATCCCGGTGTCCTCGAGCGCCTTGTGCAGCCGATTCGCTTCGCGCTGGCGCTCAGCGATCTGAGTCTTTCGATACCTGGTCAGCGCGCGCAGCCGCCGTTGCGGCTTGGGCGGCACGAAGCTCCCGCGCAGCAAACCGGCCTCCATCAACTGGCACAGCCACTGCGCGTCGCAAATGTCGGTCTTCCGGCCGGGGACGTTTTTCACGTGCCGCGCGTTGACGAGCGTCAACTCGAAGTCGTCCTCGAGGATGTGCCACACCGGCTGCCAATACACGCCAGTGGCCTCCATCGCGACGTGCGTGACGCCGAACGCCCCAAGCCACGCCGCCAACCCGAGCAAACCCTGCACCGTCGTCGCGAACTCCGCCAGGTGCGCCTGGCGGCGCCCCGACTCGTCCGCAACCCGCACGCACGCGGTTACCTGCGCCTTGTGAACGTCAAGCGCGCCGACGCGCTCAAAGATCGTCTCCATCGCTCCTCCACAGTCGAACGCCACAGGATGCCGCCCGGCGGGGCCTTCGAAACAGACGAGTCTGATGGTCGTGCTCGAAGCAACAGTCCGGGATCCCGGAGAAGGCCCCTGCACCAAACTAACGACGGGCGCACAGGCACCATAGGGGGATGGGCGTCAACGGGCGACGCCGGGATCATCCCATTTCACGCGCCCGCGGATGTCCGCAGGACAAAGGAACTAACGCGGATTCCCGAACAGCGAATCGGCACCTGTTCGCCTGTCGAGGCGGCGCGGGCCGGGTTAGGCGAATTCGAAGCGTAGGCGGCGTCCGTCCCACCAGGGGATCTTGAGTTCGGGGAGGTCGGCGCTGCGCATGATGGGGCTGTTGAGGCGGCACGTGACGCCGTCGGGGTTGATCGTGAATTTGGCCGCTGGTGCTGATGAAGCGGCGCCAGATCGTGTCGGGGGTTGCGGTCTGGTAGCCGCGGAGTCGTTGGCGTAGGTAGTCGTAGGTCGCGGCGGCCCAGACGGTGAGGGTGGTGTCAAGGTCGACGTTCAGGGCGACGGCGGAGGACAGCGCGTCGAGGTGGAAGGATTGGATCGATTCGGCGAGGCGCTGCTCGATGCGCATTCGTTTCGCGTAGCGGCCAACGATGTGTTTGGGCGTGCTGTCGCGGTCGTTGGTGAGGATCAGCGTGGGGTGCTCGTGACCGAGGCCACGCACCGCGATCTGGCGCAGGGGCGTGGGGCAGCCGCGGACGGTTGCGTCTTGTTCGTGGATCTCGGGCTTGCTGTAGGGGCCGCGGCGCTCGAGGGTGATCTGTGTCCACGCGCTGTCAGGCAAGGCCTCGAGAGTCTCGGTCGTTTTCTTGTTGCGGGCGCGCAGCGTGATGAACCGAAGGCCGGCCTGGTCGAGCTCGTGGAGGCCGGCGCCGGTGGTGACTTTCGAGTCGAACACGAGCAGCCCTGGGGGCTGTCCGGTTGCTTGTTGCCAGTGGCGGGCGAACGCGATCGCCTCGCTGGCTTGGTCGGCCTTGCTGCATGTCGCGTTGGCGTAGACGAGGTTGCGGGTCTGCCCGTCGTGAGCGAAGAACGAGAGGACGGCCTCGGTGCGCTGCGAGCGGCGGGGGACGTAGTGGTTCTCGAGCGCGACGTCGTCGCCGAAGTGCATGATCGCGTGAAAGTCGAGGTCGAAGTCTGAGCCCTTCGTCTGCCCGGTCAGGGTCATCGAGCGCGCCAGCGCCGCGAGCAGCTCTTGGTCGTGCGCTCGGGAGAGGCGATAGCTGTAGCTGCCCAGCGACGTCGCCTTGGGGAGGCTCTCGAGGCCCGCGAACGCGCCCAGCGCCGGGTCGATGGCGACGTCGTCGACATGACTGACGCGGCGCCGCCCGATCGACTTCAGCGCGAGCAGCGATAGCACCGAGGACAACGCGGGGACCTCCCGCGTCCCCGGACACCCGGCGCTGGTCACCGCGCCCGGCAGGTCCAGGGCGACCAACGCCGGGAGCAGCAGCATCACGCCGGCGTAGTCACTGGGCAGCGTGACACTACCCTCGGGCCACTGCAACT
>JALYZL010000115.1 GCA_030948875.1 Actinomycetota bacterium | reverse complement strand
GCTTCGCGCACGAGCGCCGCCGCGCGATCGATCGCCCGCGCATCGGCGCCCGGACCCCGCGACGCCTCGCGAGCGGCATCAACGTCCGCCGAAGCGCCAGCCGCCTCCGACGCCGAAGCCTCCCCCGCGATCTGTCCGAACACGTGGTCGAGGGGAAAGTCGAGGAACGCCGGCCCGGACGGCGGAGCCATCGCCGCGGCGATCGCCTCGTCGACGAGGCCGGGAATCTCGGCGGTACCGTCGGACGTGGAGGCAAGCTTGACCAGGGGCCGGACGAAGGGCACGTGGTCGATCTCCTGGAGCGAGCCCTGGCCCCAGCGAAACTGCGGCGCGCGGCCTCCGAGGACCAGCACCGGGGAGTGATTTTGCGAAGCGGAGGCGATCGCGCTGATGCCGTTGGTCACGCCTGGGCCCGCGGTGAGCGCCGCGACCCCGATCGTGCGCGTCACCTTCGCCCATCCCTCGGCGGCGAACACGGCGGTCTGCTCGTGGCGGACGTCGATGATGTCGATCCCCTCCGCGCGGCAGCCGTCGTAGATCGGGAAGATGTGCCCGCCCGAGAGCGTGAAGAGCTTGGTGACGCCATGCGCGCGCAGGCGCTGAGCGATCAGGCGCCCGCCGTGGATCTGGGTTTCGGTTTCCGTCGCCACCTGACTAGCCTGACGCTAACACGAGTCCCTCCGGGCGAGCTAGCATGGATGCGAAGACCGACGAAGGGAGCACCCGCATGCCCGACCCGCAGAATCCCGCCAACAACCCGGGGGAACGTCCTGTTCCCTTGGACTTCGACAAGCTCTGCGCGGAGGTCGAGGACTTCGAGCTGATGCCGACGGTCACCACGAGCCCCGCCCCTCCGGCCAAGGATCTGACGGAGGAGGAGCGCACCGCGCCCCTCGATCAGGTGATTCTCGCCGGGCTCGTATCGCCCTAGCGCGCCGCCGCCAGCGCCCGGGGCACCGCCACGCCAAGCGTGATCAGTACGACGCCTAGAGCCAGCGCCAACCGCCGCGTCCGTGCAAGTTCTCGCATGCCCTCACTACTGCCTTCCTGGCGTTCTCATCGCGCGACTAGCGATTGTGCGGCGATCCTATCGCGACGACGAGTCGCCAGGGGTTATGTGTCGAAGCCTTTATCCGGGGGTCGCGACTTCGGGGGGAGCCGCCACCGCCGGGGCCACCTCGACCGCCGCCTCCTCCCCGCTCGACAGCCGCATCGAGTTCACCACCCCGCCGCCGAGGATGATGATGGCGAGAACGTAGAACCAGGCGAGCACGATGAGCACGAAGACGATCGTCGTCCCGAACTGCGCGATGGTCGAGATCTGCGCCAGGTAGAGAGGGAAGACAAGGGCGACGAGGGCGATGACCAGCGTGGCGACCGCGGCTCCCGGCCACACCGCGCGCCAGGGGATGCCCTCATCGTTGGGCACCGCCTTATAGATCACGCACAGGCTTCCGAACAGGAGTATGACCGCCAGCCCCAGCGAGATCCGGTACACAAGCCCTCCCACTCGAGCGAGGTCAAAGGGCAGGTCGCGGGCGCCCGCCTGCAGCAGGCTGACGACGGTCGGCGCAGCGACCATCGAGATCATGAAGACGAGTAGGACCAGGAGCATCGCCAGCCCGAATCGCTTTTGGGCCCACCACGACCGCTGGGGCAGCCCGTAGATGTGGGCAAAGGCGGTGTCGAGCGCGCCCCAGAACGAAGCCCCGAACCACACCGACGCGATCAGCGCGAGCACTCCGGTATTCGTGGTTGAGACCCTGACCTCCTTGAGCAGCTTCGCGAGCGTGGCCTTCGTCGCTCCCGGGAAGATCTCGCTCAGGTCGCGCAGCACGCTGTGCTCTACCGACCCGCTCTTCAGCACCTGCCCAGCGACGAACAGGCCCAGCAGCGCGACCGGAACGACGGTGAGGAGCATCGAGTACGCGACCATCGAGGACAGGCCGGTGAGGTTCGCGCCGAGCGCGATGCGGAAGAACCGCCTGACGGCGCTCCGGACGCGGTGCGGTGCCCGGGTCAACCGCTCACGAGCCGATCGACGGGACCGCGCATAGCGAGAGTGTGACGCGGGGCGGCCCATCGCGCCAGCGCACGGGTTGGAGCGAAAGCCTGAGCTCAGGCCGGGCTTGTCGCTAGCCCGGGCGCGTTGCCACCATCGGGGGCGCGGGCCCACGCCGACGCTGCGCCCAGGCTCGGCTCGCCGGCGAACCACCGCGAGCCGACCCTGAACGCCGGCACTTGGGTGACGCCAAGCGCCGGCATGCCGCGCGCATTGGCCGCGAGCGGCTCGTCGTAGGCGGCGTTGTCCACCGCATACAGACATGCGTCGATCTCGATCCCCGCGGCGGCGGCGGCCTCGACGAGGATCACCGGGTCCGCAAGATCGAACCCGCCGCAGAACGCGAGCCGGCTGGCCGCGAGCGCGAACGCCGCCGCCACTCCCGTCTCGACGGCGTGGACGGCCACGCGGAGCGCGCTCGTCCTCGAGGGAGGGAATCGATCGGGCCACACGAGCGGGAGCCGAAGCTCGACCGCGCGTCGTTCCGCGAGGAGGCGAACCAGGCGCGCGACGCGCGGATCGGACCACGGTTCGTCCTTCCCGAGCGCCGAAGCATCCACGGGGACCCACGCCACCGTCGAGAAACGGCGCTCGACCCGCTCGGCGGCGAGGTAGGAGAACGGACAGCACGGATCGAAGTAGAAGGCGATCGGCGCATCCGCTCGAGCAGCTGCCTGCTCGGCCGCTACCGCGTCTCTCATGCGGCGCTGCTCCCGGCGCTCCGCTAGGACCGTGACCTCGCGCATACTCGTATTTCGGCGCGGACCGGGCGCGTCATTAGCCCCCCACGACATGAAGTCCCAAACCTGGCCAAAAAACCGGGCCCAGGGACCAACTTTGGCGCTAATGGGTACGTTAAGCTGGAAGGAAGAGGTTTGTCGGACCGTCCACCGGAGGGAACGCTTGTGCCGCAAGTACCACCACCCAAACGACATCCATACAACCAGTGGTCGCCCGACGCGCGCGCGCTCGACCTCGTCGGCGACAAATGGACCCTGCTGATCGTCCGTGACCTCGCGGCGGGACCCCGCCGGTTCGTCGAGCTTCAACGCGTCCTTCCGGGCATCTCCACCGAGCAGCTCCGCTCGCGGCTGAACCGGATGGTCGCCGACGGAATGCTCACCCGGCAGCGCTTCCGTGAAGTCCCGCCCCGTGTCGACTACGAGCTGACCGAGCGGGCCCGCGAGCTGCTGCCCGTGCTCGGCGAGCTCGCACGTTGGGGCTACGAGTGGACGTGGAGCTCGCCGCGGGAGAACGAGTTGGTCGATATCGGCGCGATCATCCGCCTCGCCCCGGGGCTCGTGCATCCGAACCATAAGCTCTCCGGCACCGTCGGACTGCTCGTGACCAACACGAGCAAGGACGGCGGAGCCGTCCCCTACCTCCTCTCCGTCTCGCGCGGAGCGGTGACCCTCACCGAGCGCGCCGACGCCGAGGCTAGCGCCCATGTGACGGGCACCGAAGAGGCGTGGATCCGCGCCTTCGCCCCGGACGGCGGCCGCGAGGGGCTCGAGATCGCCGGCGATAAGATGCTCGCCGCGAGCGTCCTCGACGGCCTCGCCCAGAGCCACAGCCAGGCACAGGCGGCTGCCGCAGCCTGACGGCTCGGTGACGGCGCTTCGGCCGACCGCCGCAGACGCGGAGTAGGATTGTCCTCACAGCGGTCCCGGTGCACGATCATCGAGCGTGCCGGGGGTTGCGACTCTGAACGCGGAACGAGTGTTCGGTCACCGGGTGGCCGCTCCGTGTGGTCCGCGAGGGATCTGCTGGCTCGAACCTGAGCCGAGGAGTCGGAACCATGGATGGACCGCACGGAGCCCGGATCGAGGGTTCCACGTCGAGGCCACTCAACGCGACCGGAGATGTTGGCGATCCCGACGCGATCGTCGGGCTAGGACTGATCGTTCGCGACCTGGCACGCGCGCTCGGAGCGGAGATAGCGCTGCTCGCTGTGCCCGGAGAGACTCGTGGAGCTGTGGAAGTGCTCGCCGCTTGGGGCGCGGCGGCCCCTAACGGTACGACCTCGCTGACGGTCGACGGATTCGTCGCCCGCGCGCTGAAGTTCGCAGGCCCGGCCGTCGAGCCGATCGACGGAGACGCCGACGGCCTCGCGCAGCAGACGTCAGGAACCGAGATCACGCACGCGCTCGCCGTACCCGTCAGGCCGCTGACCGGAGCCGCTGGTGTGGTGTGCGCAGCCTTCTCGGCCAATCCGCAGGACATGACGACCACGCTGTGGCTCGCTGAGTCCTACGCGCGGCTGGCGGCGCTGTGCATGCAGGATCCAGAAGCGCTCGCCGGGCTGCTCTCGGGCGATCGCCGGGACGGGCTCACCGGCTGCCTTACCCAGGCAGCATTCCTGCAGGAGCTCCGTCGCGAGCTGACCCGCTCTCACCGCTACGGCCGGCCGCTGTCGTGCTGCTTCATTGACCTTGACGATTTCAAGCGCGTCAACGATCGCTACGGCCATCTCCACGGAAGTCGCGTGCTCGCGCGCATCGCCACGGTCCTGGGAGCGGGGATCCGCAACGAGGACACGC
Organism: Actinomycetota bacterium; assembly: GCA_030948875.1. Taxonomy (GTDB): domain Bacteria; phylum Actinomycetota; class Thermoleophilia; order Solirubrobacterales; family Solirubrobacteraceae; genus Palsa-465. The sequence continues at coordinate 8,002 of JALYZL010000115.1, read as the reverse complement.
TCGGACGCTACGGCGGCGACGAGTTCGTCGTCTTACTCCCCGACACCGACGAGGCCGCCGCGCTCGAGCTCTCGAGCCGACTGCGCTCGCGGATTGCCAGAACGATGGTCAACCTCCCCCACGACCCGATCGACGCCTCAATCGGGGTCGCGGAGTGGCGCCCCGGCTCTCCGCTCGAGGCTTTGCTGTGGGCGGCCGACGAAGCGCGCTTGGCCGCTAAGGCCGCCGGCGGGGGCATGACCATCGGCGCCAGCGGACTGGCTGCCGCAAACGCCTCCGAGGATGATCCGTACCAGGACCCCGCGAGCGGCGCCCGGCCGATTCCCGACGGGTCGGGCGTGGCATCCGTCGAGGACGTGCTCGATGTCGCCGCGCAGTTTGATGAGCTGGGCGGCGCGAGCGTCGAACTGATGGCCTGGGAGCTCGATGTTGAGCTGGCACGCGTCGTTTCGGCGTGGTCGCGCGCGCTCAAGCAGGGATACCTCGAGCCGGCGGGGACCGACAAGGCATCGGGAGAGGAGATGTGGCGTCTCAGCGCCGAAGGTCGACGCGCGCGTGGTGCTTAGGCGCACCCCCGCGCATGCTCAACTTCACTTCGACGGGTAGGTAGCCGGCTGGATCTGGGCCGACTTGGTCGGCTCGCCGATCAGGTTCCCGAGCGGGGGCGCGACCCAGCACGGGACGGTGCCGGCGCCGGGCGGGATCGAGCCGTCGCCCGGCGCACCCGTGTTGCTGCAGTCCCAGGAGGCGGCGATCCCGTGGGCCGAGAGCGCGGCGCCCTGCCCGCCCACCGGTGGCGGGTAGGTGTTCCCGCGGTTGGTGGGCAGCCGGCTGGGATAGATCGCCAGCGATTGGGGGCCGAAGGCGGTGTACTGGGGCAGGTAGTGGCCGGTGCCGCCCGAGAACGACGTCGTCTTGCCCGCCAGCGCCCCGCCACCGATGCTGATGAAGTCCGAGATCAGCTGCTGGTGCAGCGAGAGCCAATTGAGGATCGGGTTCACCTGCTCGAGGAACGGACCCAGGCTGGAGAGCAGCGGCGTCGCGCCGTCGAGCACCTGCGCGAGCGCCGGCAGCCCGGTCTTGGAGGCGGTGATCAGGGGGTTGAGGTTGACAAATAGCGAGCGCAAGTCGGGCGAGAGGGTGCGCACCGAGCGCAGCGTCGGGGTGAGGTCGACGGCGACCGGCATCAGCTGCTTGAGCAGCGGATCGGTGTTCGTCGAGAACGTCTGCAGCCGCGCCATCGTCAGCTTGGTCTCGCCCAGGAAGTTCGGGAGCACCGCGAAGGTCCGGGCCAGGGCGTTGTCGTTGACCGCGGTGGTGTGGAAGGTCTGCTGGGCGCTGACGATCAGGTTGCGCAGGGCCGACTGATTCTGAGAAAGCGCGCCGAACACGGTGCCGCCGCCCACGAACAGGCGCCGCACCGCGCCATGCTCGATGTTCAGCGTCGTCAGGAGCGTCGCGCCGTCGGCGGCGAAAGTGGGCAGGTTGCCGAGCACCGAGTTGAGGTTCGCGCCGTTGCCCTGAAGCCCCTGGGCGAGCGACTGCTGCCAGACCTGGAACGCCCGCCGCGTGGTCGGGTCGAAGGCGTTGAAGATCTGATCGAGCTGGACCGCGGGAATTACGTTGGCGCGCGAGAGCATGCCGCCGTCGCGCATCGCCCGCGCCGTGTTCGGCCCGGGATTGATCTGCACGTAGGTCTCGCCGATGATCGTCTTCTCGCGCAAAATCGCCGAGGCGTCGGCGTGCAGGGGGGCGAACTGGTTGTCGAGCTGGATCGTCGCGAGCGTCCGGTTGCCCTGGGGATCGAGCGCCACCGACACGACCCGGCCGACCGACACCCCGGCGATCCTGACGTCGGCCTGGGCCGCGAGCTCCTGGCCGTAGGGGAACGAGGCCTTGATCCGGTAGCCCTGCGGGGCGAAGGGGATGCCGCCCCCGAACGACAGCCACAGGAACAGGAGCAGGCCGAAGCACGACAGCGCGAACAGCACCATGGTCGCGACCTTGCCGAATGAGGGAGCGCCCTTTTGCATCAGCCGGTCACTTCGCCCTGGTCAGCAGTGAGGATTGCGACAACGGCGCCGGAAGCGCCGGCACGCTCGGCGCGCTCGCTGCCCCGATCTTGGCCAGGCGCGGCTTGAGCGTCGCGTCATGGGCGATCGCCGCGGCCTGCTGCGGGCACAGACCGAGGTTCGAGAGGATCGGCGTCAGGTTGAGGAGCGCCTCGGCGCCGGGGAAGCCGTTGGCGAGCGAGGCGAGCGCGGCGCAGTTCGCCTGCAGGAAGATCGGCCGGTAGTCGCCGTTGGCGTCCTGGGTGGAGAACAGGGTGCGCCCGTCGTGGAACAGCCACGCGAGCCAGAACAGGTAGCCGTGCTCGGTGTTCCCCGGGTTGTAGCCGACCATGTTCACCAGGTTGTTGACGACCCCGAGGACCTTGCTCAGGTTGGGCGTCGCGGCGGCGAGGTTGACCGCCGCCGGGCGCAGGTTCCGTACCACCGGGCGCGCGGCGACGACGAACGGGCGGATCTGGTTCTGGATGATCGGCGTGCTCGGCTTGGCCAGGGCCGCGAGCGCCGCGTTGGCGGCCGGGAGCGCCCTCGCCGCGGGCAGCAGGTTGGTGGCCGCGGGTCCGAGTACGCGGGCAAGCGTCTGCACCTTGCCCAGAGTGGCCGTCGCCTGGCGCAGCGTCCCCGGCAGCAAGGTAACTGCGGAGCTGATGTTCCCGTTCTCGTTGGCCAGCGCACGGAAGACCTGCGAGCCCGCCGTCACGAGCGAGACGAGCTGCGGGCGCTGAGCGGCGAGATCGCCGTCGAGCCGCCGCAGCGAGTCGACGAGCTGTCGCAGGTCGGCGCCGCGCCGGGCGATCGCCTGGTTCACGCGCGCCAGGTCCCGGTGGGTGGGCTCGAAGCGCTCGAGCACCTGGGTGAGGTCGTTCGTGCGCCCCTGGAGTCCCTGCCCGGCGCCGTTGACGAGCAGGTTCAGGTAGTCGCGGGTGTCCGAGTCGAGCGCGGAGAAGATCTCATCGACGTTGATGTCGGGGAGGGTGTTGGAGACCGGGAAGGTATAGCCCGCCGGCGCGACTTTGGCACTGCTGTTGCCGGGATTGAGCTCGATGAACATGTCGTCGAGGCCCGTCTTCGGCCGCAGGAGCAGGGTCGCGTTCTTGTGCACGAGATTCCGGTACTTGGGGTCCATGTCCATCTGGACCACGGCGAGCCCGTTGTGCAGCGACACCGAGCCGATCATCCCGACCTGCACCCCGGACACCCGCACGGTCTGGCCCTGGCCCGGGGCCACCGCCTGAAGGGTTTGGAACTCGGCCTTGAGGACATAGGGCGAGGCCTCGAAGAAGGGGAAGTGGAAGCGCTCGTTGCTGAGGATGAACACGGCCACGACGATCGAGAGCGCCACGAGCACCAGGATCGCCGCGAAGTCGACCAGGTGCTTCTTGATCGCTCGCTTCATGGCTTGCCGCTCGCGAGCTGGGACACGGTCGGCGTTACCCTCGAGACGAGGTTCGAGAGCCCCTGGTCCTTGAGCATGCTCGACACCTGGGCGACGAGATCCTGCGCGGACGCCGCGAAGCGCGCGGCGGCGCCGGGGGCCGCGAGATTGGTCTTGATCTGGTTCGGCGGCAGGCCGGACGGCGAGAACAGGTCGGGCACCGTCTGGGTCTCGCACGGCGTGTTCGGGTGCAGGGGCGGCCGGGTGCCGCCCGGCGGCGGCTGGGGTTGGACGCCGTTGATGGCCGAGAGCGCCTGGCCGAGGAGGCCGGGCTGGAGCGAGTAGGTGAGCATGCCGCTCCCGCCGAGGACCCTGATGAACGAGCCGTTGGCGTCGAGGTTCCTGGACTCGCCCGCGAGGCCGGGCAGGAAGTCGAGCGCCTCGACGTAGATCGGCCGGTTGGGGAAGCCGTTGTCGGGCCCGAAGTTGTTGTCGGGCACCATCAGCTGCGACCACGGGTAGATCACACCCGAGACGCAGCTCGACAGGGGGCGGACCTGCTTGGCCATCAGCGGGATCGCCTCCTGGGTCAGGTGCGCGAGTGCGGGGACGGTGACCGCGAGGTCGGAGGTCAGTCCACGCAGCTCGGAGGGCTGGACGAGCCGGCGCAGCTGACTGATGAAGGGGAGGCTGACGTCGATCGTCGGGCCCGCGCTCTTGACGCCCGGGATCAGCGCGGTGGACAGGCGTTCGAGCGGCGGGAACGAGTTGTTCAGGGCGGTCAGGGCCGGCGTCGCCGCCGCCAGCGTCCGCGGGAGCTCGGCGACCGCGGCGGACAGGCTCGTGTTCACCCGCGCGAAGGCGTTCGCCGTGGTGTTGAAGTCGGTGATCAGGTTCTCGAGGTCTTGCGGATGGGAGTCGAGCGCTCCCGCGACGACGGCGCCGCCCGAGACGAGGTTCCCGAGGTCGTTGGGGCGGGTGCCGAGGAGGTCGTGGGTCACCTCGCCCGTGTACTTGTAGGCCGGCGTCCAGTACGGGATCGAGGCGTTGTACGCGGGTCCGGCGTGCCTGACGGCACCGCCGTAGACGCTGAGGAGGATCTGCAGGTTATGCCGGGTGTCGGCCTGCAGCGAGCTCAAGACCTGATCGAACTGGACGGGTACCGCGGCGCGCGGCGCCGGGAACGTGTAGCCGTTGGGAGCCACCGGTGCCGCCGGGGTGCCGGGCATGAGATCGACGAAGAAGTTGCCCTCCAGGAAGGTGCGCGGCCTGATCTTCAGCGTCGCGTCCTTATGGATCGGCAGCCCTTCGCTGGAGATCGCCATTCCCACCCTCGCCTCCCGGGGGTGACCGGGAGCAGGCTCGATGCTCGAAACCGTGCCGACGTTGATCCCGGCGATGCGCACGAACGAGCCGGGCTTGACCCCGTTGGCGCTCGGGAAGTCGGCGTAGACGGTGAAATGGCTCGCGAACGGGTTGGCGAACTTCGTGAAGCCGCCGTAGATGAAGAGCACGAGCAGGACGATCCCGATCACGCCGACCTTGAATCGGCTGATCGGCTGCCTGCGTCCTGAGCGTCGCCGGCCGATCATGGGTTGGTCGGGTTGGAGTCGAGTTGCGGGCCCGTCTGCGGGTTACGGCTGAACGTCTCGCCCGCGGGGACGTGCGCGACGCCGGCGTACGTCGGCCCCTGGTTGCCGGGCGTGTGGGGATCGACGACGAGGTTGCGCCCCTGGGAATCGAAGGAGTTGAGCTTCAGTGGGTAGCCGCGCTGTCCGACCTCGCAGTCGGCGTTTCCCTGGTTATCGATCGCCGCACCGTAGGGCTGGTTGTGCAGGTACTCGTTGCCCCCTAGGAGACCCAGGTCGGCGCCGCCGCCGTTGACCGCGGCGCTGGCGCCGATGACCCCGACGTTGTTGGGTTGCACGGGGTTGGGGAACTTGAGCAGCACACGCTGTGCCGTCCCGAATGACGTCGCTTCGGACACGTTGTCGGCCAGGTAGGTCCAGAAGTAGTTGAAGTAGTTGCACACCGTCACGTAGGGCCCGAGGTAGCGCAGCATCGGGTTGAGCGTCTGGACGGTGTTCGTCAGCCCGTTGACGGCGATGTTGGTCCCTGGGGAGAGGGCGAGGTTCTTGAGCGACACCATCACGTGTTGGAGGCCCCGGTTCAGGATCGGGGCGCGCGCGAGTGTCTTGGCCCCGGCCTCGAGCGCCGGGTTGATATCGGGGAGTGCGGCGCGGAGCTCGGAGGTGGCGGGGGTGAGGTCGTTGCCGAGCTTGGCCAGGTCGACGAGGAACGGCTGCTGAACGCGCAAGGACTGCGTCGACACCGACAGGGTCGACGGCGACTCGGCGATCGTTGCCTCGAGGTTTGCGGGAACGCGCGAGATCGCCGCGAACGTCGTCGCCATGTCGGTGAAGAGCTCCGCGTTCACCTGCGACAGCGGCGCCACGGTGCCGGTGAAGGCGTCGGTGTTGTCGAAGAAGCGCGTGAGCTGGGTCTGCGGGCTCGCCAGGTTCGCCGCCACCGGGGTCAGGTTGCCGAGCAGCGGCGGCAAGTTCTGGAGCGTCTGACTGAGCGCCTCGCCGCGGCCGGCGAGGGTGTTGCCGATCCCGACCAGCCCCCCTTGGACCGCCGTCCGCGTGTGCGGGGTGAAGGTGTTGAAGACGTCGTCGATCTGGACGGGGACCGCCGTCTGCGAGATCGGCAGCGTACCCCCGTCGGCGAAGATCTGCTTCGCGCTGCCCTTCGTCAGCTCGACGAACTTCTCGCCGAGCAGCGACCGCTCGCCGATGGTCACCGTCGAGTTGATCGGCACCCGCCCGTTGGCCTTGCTCAGAGTGAGGGTGAGCTGGGCGGCCACCTGGCCGGTGTGCTTGATCTCGACCGGCTGCAATCCCGTGAGCTCGCCGATCCGCGTTCCCCCTTCGTCCACGTCGGCGCCGACGACAAGGTTGGCGCCGCTGGAGACGTCCACCTTGAGCTCGCGCGTAGGTAGGAAGGGCAAGCCCTGGTTGGCGCTGTAGGCGAGATAGACGGCGAGGACGATTGCCAGCACGGTCATCGCGCCGACGAGGGTCGGGTTGGTGAAGGGGTTCTCGGGCTTGCGTCTCACGGGGCGAGGAGGTAGTTCAGGAGCTGCTGGGCCTGCTGGGTGCTGCTCGCGCCGTTTGAGCCGCCGGCGCTCGGGCCGCCGCTCCCGGTTGGCTGGGCTGTCGGGCTACCCGACCCGGCGCTGGGCGCCGGCGTCGTCGCCGGCTTGCTCGGGGCGGCACTGGGCGGGAGCGTCGTCGTGGGCGCGGTGGTCGGGGCCGGGGACGTGGTCGGGGCCGTCCCCCTCGCCCGCCTGGTCGCCTTCGGCGTGGCGCTCGCGAGCGAGGTGGTGATCGATCCCGTCGGCCCGGGCAGGCCGGGCGGTGAGCCGCCGGGATCGGGGATCGTCCCCGTCGGGTTGGTCGGGTCGCGCTCGTTGACGCCCGGCTGGTTGGGGCCGAGGTACTGGTAGCACTGGCGGAAGCTCGACCCGAGGGTCTGGAGGTTCGAGGCGATGGTCGCCCCCGTCTGGTACGGGGAGCACATGCTGGCGAACGCATCGACGGCGAGAATGTGGCCGAACTGCCCGAAGTAGTCGATCGCGTTGGTCTGCTGGAACGCGTACTGAAGCAGCGCCTGAAGGCCGGTATAGCCCTTGCCGCCGGGGCTGCGCGGATCGGGCTCGACCGCTTTGCTCTGGCTGTTGAGATCGTTGAGGACGATCGAGAGGTTCTGCGCCAGCTCGGGCGTCGGCTGCGCGAACTGGTTCAGCGCAGCGACCGTCGGTCCCGCCGCAACGACCGCCTGACGGCCGGTGAGCGACGCCTGCCCGAGCGTCCTCAGAGCCGGCGTGGCGGCGTGCGAGAAGGGCACGAGATCGGTGAGGAGGCGGTTGATCTGAGCCGAGCTCGCGTTCAGGTTGGTAAGCACCGGCAAGTTGGCGTCGGCGGCCGCCCCGAGGTCGGCCAGGGCGGGGCGGAGCTGCCGGAGGAAGCCCGGGAGGTTGTGGAAGGTGGCCTGGAGGTTGCTGCGCTGGGTCGCCGAGGCGACGGCGGTGTTGCTGGCCGTGACTACGAAGCGCCGGACGTTGTTGCCGTTGTTCGCCAGCGCGGTGATCACCGAGTTCGCGGTGCTCGTCAGATCCTGGATCGTGTGGCTGTCCTGGGCCAGGAGCGCGAGCAGGTTGTCGGTCTGGGTCAGCGCCGGGACGGCGCGCTGAAGCGCGGACTGGAGGTTGCCCGGGTTGCCGGCGACGCCAGCGCCGAGCTCGTTGACGATCAGCGTCAGCCGCTCGCGATAGGGCATGCGCAGGACGTTCTGCAGCAGGTCGGCGGGGATCGTCGAGAACGTGTGGGAGGCGGGAATCACGCCGTTGTTGGCCAGCACCGGGCTGCCCTTGGTCCCCGGATTGCAGTTGATGAAGTACTCGCCGATGAGCGACTGGGGTCGCGACTGGCAGGTGGCGTCCTTGTGGAAGGTCCCGTATGCGCCCTTGCTGATCGAGACGTGGATTACCGCGTTC
>JALYZL010000061.1 GCA_030948875.1 Actinomycetota bacterium | reverse complement strand
AGCCAGGCCCTCTTCGAGCAACGCGCCGCAGGGCGGCACACGGCCCTATCGGCCGGGACCCATCCTGGGGATCAAATCCACCCGGAAGCGGTCGCGGTGATGCGCGAGCTAGGAGTCGATCTCTCCGGGCGAAAACCTCAGCTGCTCACGCGCGCACTCGCCGAGCAGGCTGACATCGTTGTCACGATGGGCTGTGGCGATGCGTGCCCGGTCATCCCCGGCAAGCGCTACCTCGACTGGGAGCTCCCCGACCCCAAGGGTCGCCCACTCGGCGAAGTCCGCGCTACCCGCGACGAGATCAGCCGACACGTCGACGAGCTCCTCGCCGAGCTCGAAACGGATTGATGGCCGAGCGTAGGAGCGCGACGCCCGCCGCTGAGGCGGACGCCCGCGGGCCCCAATGACTCCCCACCGCGATCGGCTTAGCAGGAGCCGAGGTAGCCTCGGTGGATCATGCATGCGGCGACCGACCTCGATCGCTCCGCTCAAGCACTTCTCGTCGATCGCCTATCGAAAGTCTACGACGATGGAACGAGCGCGCTCGACGAGCTCGAATTGCGGATCCCGGCGGGCTGCGTCTACGGCCTGCTGGGACCGAACGGGTCCGGCAAGACGACCCTGATCGGCATGATCTGCGGCCTGGTGCGCGCGCCCACCGGCCGCGTGTTCGTGTTCGGCCACGACGCAGTGGTCGAGCCGCAGCGGGCACGCCTGTTGCTCGGCGTGGCCACGCAGGACGTGCACCTTGACCGCTTCCTCACCGCCCGCGAGGTGCTTGCCTACCACGGTCGCTACTTCGGCATGGACCGCCTACAGGCCGGCAGACGCGCCGATGAACTGTTGGAAGTATTCGATCTCGCCGCCAAGGCGCGCATCAAGCCCAATCGTCTGTCGGGCGGGATGCGCCGACGGCTGCTGATCGCCCGGGCACTAGTTCATCGGCCGCGCCTGGCGATCCTGGATGAGCCGACCGCCGGCGTTGACCTCGAGCTGCGCCACGAGCTGTGGTCCTACCTTCGCCGCTTGCGCAGCGAAGAACAGCTCACGGTGCTGTTGACCACCCACTACCTCGAGGAGGCGCAAGCGCTGTGTGACCGCGTCGCGTTCATCCGCGACGGCAAGATTCTCGCCGAGGGAACCAGCCGACAGCTCGTCGAGCGCTTCGGCGGTGAGGACCTCCAAGACGCTTACCTAGAGGCGATGCACCAATGAGCACGGTCGTCAGCGCGGTAGAGCTGCGAACGGTCGGCCGGCGGGCGACATGGGCGCTCGCCGCCCGTGAGATGCGCCGCGTGCTGTCGCTATGGACTCAGACGCTGCTGCCACCGGTCCTCACCGGGCTGATCTTCCTGGCGGTGTTCGGCGGCGCGCTCGGCCCGCGCCTTCACTCGATCGACGGGGTGCGCTACGTCCGCTTCATCCTCCCCGGACTGCTCGTCATGACCGTCGCCTCACAGGCGTTCGCGAACAGCTCGACGAGCCTTTTCCAAGCTAAGAACGAAGGCTACATCGACGACCTGCTCACCAGCCCGCTGCGCGCCTGGCAGCTCACGGCCGGCTACATGACCGGCGGGATCCTGCGCGGCTGGCTGAGCGCAACGCTCCTCGCGCTAGCCGCCGCGCCGTTCGCCGGCGCACCCACCCACGCGCTGATCCTGATCGCGGCGCTCGCCCTCACGGGCTTCATATTCGCCGCGCTTGGCGTGATCAGCGGGGTGTGGGCCGAGACCTTCGATCAGCACGCGTTCATCGCCAACCTGATCATCACGCCGCTCGCCCTCCTCGGCGGCGTCTTCTACGCAGCCAGCCGTCTCCACCAGCCGTGGCGCATAGTGACCCAGATCGACCCGCTCTACTACCTCGCCGACGCCACCCGCTACGGCCACGCCGCAGTCCACGAAACCTCGATCGCGACATCGCTGCTCGTTGCGCTGGCCGCAGCCGCCGCAGCCGCCGGGATCGCCTCCGCTGTCATCTCCCGCGGCTGGCGGCTGAAACCCTGAACCAGCCGCCGCAGTCGCCTGGTCGCGTTGGCGGTCGCTCCATCGCTCGAACCTACCCCGGCCGCCCGCCCGCGGCTTCATCGAGCCGTGGACGAGCTCCGGCTGATTCACCCGGCGGGGCCGGCTAGACTTACCGCGACGCGTTGCCTAGGGGTTCGCGGGCCCTAAGTCACGGTGCTGAAACTGAACGTCGCTTTCGGGTGGGCTCGGCTGCACTGATGGTTGCTGACGCCGCTGGTCAGGATGCGACACACCCATCCCGGCGTGGTAAAGATCGGCGTGGACGTAGGTCCGCCAGGCTGGGTGAACGTCCCGTTGTCCGCTGCCATATCGACGGCGGTGCACGTCGTGGCTGACGAGGATGTCGGAGAATGCCCTCGTGCCGTGGGTGTGGTTTGGGCATCGTTTGGTCCCCGTGGGCTGCGCGGTGGCCGTCCATGGAAGCGAGTACTTGCACAGGCTGCCATTGATCGTCTCGTTACTTCGGACGTCCTCACGGCCGGTCACGCGTCCATGAGCGAGGAAATGCCCGGTCAGCGTCGCGTCGTTGAAGACACCTGACGCGGTGGGCGTCCGAGGATAGGCAGCCGTGAATGAGCCGTTGACGATCTTGACGTTCCGGACCGTCGCGAGCGGGCCGCCTGGCTGGCCGCACTCGGCGGGAAGCACGACTACGGAAGCGACTTCGCGGCCGCTCGGCGACACCGTCAGTGTCTCCTGAGCCGAGCCGCCGGGGCTGGTCGGCCCACCGATCATGCCCACGTAGAGCCCGTCAAACGGTGCTCGCATTACCCGGCTCATGTCGTGGTGCGAACCTTAGACTGATCTTGAGTGGTAGCGCCACCAGCACGACCGTCAACAAACCCATCCGCCACGCCGGCATCGCAACCCTCGAAGCTCCCGCCGCTAGAGCCCGGCGAGCCCCCGCTCGAGCGCCTCGGCGATCAGCGCCAAGTGCTCGGTCGTCACGGTGAGCGGTGGAGAGGCGGCGACGGCGCGCCCGAGCGGGCGCACAAGCACGCCGGCTTCACGTGCACCCATGACCACCCGAGACACCGCGTCGGGCCGCTGCTCGAGCGCCTCGTCGGTGAACGCGACGGCCGCCAGCAGCCCTACCCCGCCGCGCACCTCGGCGACGGCGGGATGGTCGGCGAACGGCGCCAAGGCGCCGAGGAGCGCCCCCTCGAGTTCGCGCCCGCGCTCGACGAGCCCCTCGCGCTCGAGCAGGGCGATGTTCGCGAGCGCGGCTGCGCAGCACGTCGCGTGCCCGGAGTAGGTCGGGCCGTGGCGGAACACCGGGCCCTTCGGTGCCTGCCAGAAGGGCTCGGCAAGTCGCTCTGAGATGAGCACGCCGCCGAGCGGCAGGTAGCCGCTGGTGACGCCTTTGGCGAACACGACCATCGAGGGCTCGACGTCCCACCGCTCGATTCCGAACCACGTGCCCAGGCGGCCGAACCCGCAGATCACCGAGTCGACGACGAGAAGCACGCCGGTTCGCTCGCACAGTGCCGCCAGTCCTTCGATATAGCCGGGCAGCGGCGGATACACCCCGCCGGCGCCGATGACGGGCTCGACGAACACGGCCGCCACGCGCTCGGCGCCCGCCTCCGCGATCGACGCCTCCATCGCCTCGAGTGAGTCGTGAGGAACCTGGATTGTCTGCACCTGGGGGCCGAAGCCCTCGCGGTTGGCGGGGATCCCGGCGAGGGCAGTGCCGAACCCATGCGTCCCGTGGTAACCGGCGGTGCGGCCGATGAGCAGCGTCCGGTCGGGCTCGCCGAGCTCGAACCAGTAGCGGCGCGCGAGCTTGGCCGCGGTGTCGATCGCGTCGCCTCCGCCCGAGACGAGAAACACACGCGCCGGCATCGGCGCCAGGTCGGCGAGCGTCTCGGCGAGCTCGCGCGCCGGCGGGCTGGCGAAGTCGCCAAAGGCCGAGTAGGTCTCCAGTCGGGCCATCTGCTCGGCCACCGCGGCGGCGATCTCGGGACGCCCGTGGCCCACGTTGGCGTACCACAGGCTCGCAGTCCCGTCGAGGTAGCGCTTACCGTCGCGGTCCCACACCCACACGTCCTCGCCCCGCTCGATCACCAGCTCCGCGTTACGCACCGAGCCCATGTCGGCGAACGGATGCCACAGTCGCGTGTCCTCGCCGGGACTCATGTGAATTTCACCCTACAGATGATTCACTGCGCTGGAATGGGAACGGGAACCGAAAGCAGCGTGCGCATCGTGTGTTGTCAGTTCTCACCCGATGTCGAGCACCCGGAAGGCAATGCTCAATCGAGCCAGCCAGGCCGCACGAGTCCGGTCTCGTAGGCGAGCACCACGAGCTGCGCCCGGTCGCGGACCCCGAGCTTGACCATCGCCCGGCTCACGTGAGTCTTGGCTGTGGCGATGCTGACCACGAGCCGGCCGGCGATCTGCTCGTTGGTCAGGCCCGCGCCCGCGAGCGCCATCACCTCGCGCTCTCGGTCGGTCAGCTCCTCGAGCGCGGCGGGGCTCGGCGGCTCCTTGGCTCGCGTCGCGAACTCCTCGATCAGGCGCCGTGTGACCGATGGCGATAGAAGCGCGTCGCCGCCCGCCACCACGCGCACCGCATCGATCAGGTCACTTGGCTTGGTGTCCTTGACGAGGAAGCCGGCGGCACCGGCTCGGATTGCGTCGAACACGTACTCATCGAGCTCGAAGGTCGTGAGAATGACGATCCGGACGGGGTCCAGGCGCCCGTCGAGTGAGATCTCTCGTGTCGCGGCGAGACCGTCGAGGACCGGCATCCGAATGTCCATGAGGACGACGTCGGGTTGCAGCGCTCGCGCCAGCTCCACCGCCTGCCGACCATCCGCGGCCTCTCCGACGACGTCAATGCCGTCCTGGGCGTCGAGCAAGGCGCGGAAGCCTGCGCGTACCAGGGCCTGATCGTCGGCGATGACGACGCGGATCATCGCTCACCGTGGAGCGGAAGCCGCGCGCGGACGCGGAAGCCGCCGGTCGCGCTCGGGCCGGCGTCGAGCTCGCCGCCGAGCGCAGAGGCACGTTCGCGCATCCCGGCGATCCCGTTGCCGGTACCGGTACCGCCATCGGTGGCGACGCCGGCCGGGGCGGCGGTGCCGAGGCCGTCGTCGTCGATCTGGATCGTGAGTTCGCCCTGACCGTAGGTGAGCTCGACGGTCGCCCCACCCGCTTTCGCGTGGCGCACGATGTTGGTCAGCGACTCTTGCACGATCCGGAACGCTGCCAGGTCGATGCTCGCCGGGAGCGGCCGCTCCTCCCCGTGCAATTTGAGGGAGACGAGAACCCCCGCTGTCATCGCGCGAGACACGAGCTCGTCGAGCCGCGCAAGCCCCGCCGTCGGCGTGCGCGGCGGCTGCTCGCCGGATCCCCGGAGCACCCTTAGCACCGAGCGGACCTCACGCAGAGCCTCCGCGCTGGCTTCGTTGATCGCCGCCAGGGCGATGCGCGCCTGCTCCGGCTGCTCGTCGACCAGGTGCAGCGCCACCCCCGACTGGACGTTGATCACGGAAATGCTGTGCGCGAGAACGTCGTGCAGCTCGCGCGCGATCCGGAGTCGCTCCTCGTCGGCGCGGGCGCGGGACTCCTGCTCCCGCGTCCGCCGTGCCTACACAGCCCGGTCGTGCTTGCCGCGCAGCGCCTCGGATCCGGCGAACAGGACGAGCAGCCAGGCGGCGGTTGCCGGGGCGGCGAGCACGGTCGGCGCGCTCGCATGGCCGAGCGCGTCCGGCA
>JALYZL010000046.1 GCA_030948875.1 Actinomycetota bacterium | reverse complement strand
ATCTAAGTCAGCGCATGAGAGCTTTGAAGGCTTGGCCGCTTGGTGCCGATACGGTACGCGTGACCAACAGAGCCGCGGCGCGTGGAGCCGGACGGACGACTTGGGGAACGTTGGCGAAGGCGGTCTTTGCACCGTCCGAACGCCTGATGCGGCGCCTGAAGCCGCCTCAGAAGTTCGCCCTAATCGCCATCGTCCTCGTGACGCCGGTCGCGTTCGTGGCTGTGAGCTACATCAACGCTCAGGACACCCAGGCCGGCTTCGCGACCAAGGAGCGAGTCGGGATCCAGGCGATCGATCCGGCGCTCGCGCTGCTCGCGACCGTCGACACCGCACGTAGCGCGGCCGCACGCGGCAACTCGTTGTCGGTCTCCGCGGTCCAGGCTGTGTGATCGGGGGATTGCGTGCTCTCGACACGCTGATCCCGATCGCCGACAAGGCGCTGTACGAGGCCAAGCGGGCAGGGCGAAACCGAGTAGCGGTGCGGCGAGCTCAACCGCTGAAGTAGGTCACCTTCACACCTGGGGCTGCTTCCCTCCGGCGGCTGTCAGCGGCGACTATGTTTCGGTTCCCTGGCCGAGCGCCTGCCTGCCGAAACTGCCGCCTTGCCGCCGGCGAAAGCCGCACGGCCAGCTTGCCGAGCAGTCCAGCCCGCTCCGCGGAATGCGGTCTTCCCCGCGCGCTTAGCGACCTTGCCGGCCACTCCATTCCTCGGGCTTGCTGCCCTGGTGTCGGGATTCTTCGACTTGATCCGGGTCATCGTCCCTCCACTCGCAGTTCTTCAGCGCCATCTTGTTCCTGTCGTCGAGCTACCCAATGCGCAGCGGTCGAGAACCTTCACCAAGGGGACGCGCCCTACGCCACCAGCGGCCGCAACCGCACGTGCGCATGGTGCTCGGCGATCTCGCCAATCGCCCGCTCCGCCTGCCGTAACGCCAGCGCTGGCGCCTGCGGCGCCTGGGCGAGCGGCTCGCCGAGCGCGTCGACGAGGAAGCGGTAGGCCTCCTCGTCGAGACGGAACGCGGTCGCCTCGCAGCTCCCGCACACCACCCCCCCAGCCGCCCCGGAGAATCCGACCAGGTGCTCGGTCGCGCCGCAGCTCGCGCAGGCGGTGAGCTGGGGGACGATGCCCGCCGCGAGTAGGAGCTTGAGGCGGAAGGCGAGGCCGGTCGCCATCCGAGCGTGCGCGGCGTCGGCGGTGAGCAGCGCCAGCCCGTTGGCGAGCAGGCGGAAGACCTCCGGGTGGGGATCGTCGGTCTCGAAGAGCCGCGAGACGGCGTCGCACGCGCGCGCGGCGGCATCGAGGGTGGAGGCGTGGTCGCGGAGGGCGCCGTGGGCGCTGAGCGTATCGGCGCTCGTCACGGTGTAGAGGTCGCCGCGCCCCTCGTGGAGCATGACCCTGACGTGGAAAAAAGGCTCGAGCCGGGCGCCGAAGCGACTGCGGGTCCTCCGCGCGCCCTTGGCGATCGCGGCTAATCGACCGTGGTTCGGGGTATAGAGATGGAGGATTCGGTCCGCTTCCCCGTAGCGGATCGACCGCAAGACGATCGCCTCGGTCCTCAGCGGGGCGGACATACTATCCTTAGTGAAGTCATGGTCAACGTAACGATCTACACGTCCGAGCCGTGCGCCTACTGCAGCGGAGCCAAGCACCTTCTTGCCCAGCGCGGAATCGAGTACGAAGAGATCAATATGTCGATGGACCCGGACGGTCGCGCGGAGCTCGCCCACAAGACGGGGATGATGACCTTCCCGCAGATCGTCATCGGCGACTTCACGCTCGGCGGCTTCGACGAGCTCCGGGTAGCCGACTACACGGGCAGCCTCAAGGAGTTGCTCGCCGCTGCTGCTTAGCGCTGGGCGCACCGCTCCGCCGTCTCGGACGTAGCTGGCAGACCTCGCACACGTAGGTTCCTCGGCCGCCAACGACGAGCTTGCGGACCACGGTCGCGCAGGTCAGGCAGGGCTCGCCCTCGCGGCGATGCACGAGAAAGAGATCCTGAAAGGAGCCGGTGGCACCGTCGATGTGCCGGAAGTCGTCGATCGTCGCTCCCTTGGCCTCGATTCCCGCCCGGAGTGCGTCCTCGATCGCTTCGCGCAGCGCCCTGAGCTGTGCGGTGGTCAGTCGGCCCGCTGGCCGGAGCGGGTGGATGCGCGCCCGGTACAGCGCCTCGTCGGCGTAGATGTTCCCCACCCCGGCGATGCGCCGCTGGTCGAGTACGAACGCCTTGACCGGGGCGCGCACGCCGCGCGCGACCCTGCGCAGGTACTCGACAGTGAACTCCGCGGTCAACGGCTCGGCCCCGAGACGCTGATCGAGATAGGCGTCGCGGGCCGCCGTCCCGTCGAGCAGGTGGGCGGTCCCGAACCGTCGCGGGTCGACGTAGACCACCCGGTGGCCGTCGTCGAGCTCGAACCAGGACCGGCCGTGCAAGGGTGCCGACTCCGTGGAATCGGCACCAGCCGATTCCACGGGGTGATAGAGCAGGGCGCCCGTCATCCGCAGGTGCACGAGCAGGTGATGGTCGCCCGAGAGCGACCAGATCAGGTACTTGCCCCGGCGCCCAAGACGCTCGATGCGTCTGCCGGCCACACCTGCCGCGACGTCGGCCGGCGCCGCCGGGCGGGTGAGGCGCGGATCGCCGATGACGGCGCGGACGATCGTCCGCCCCTCGAGGTGCGGGGCAAGCTGGCGGCGGATCGTCTCGACCTCGGGTAGCTCAGGCATCCCATCCCCTCACACGAAGCGGTCGCCCGGGAGGTTCTGAGCCTCGCGGCCGGTCAGCCAGCGGAGCGCGCTCGCGCCGACATCGGCGAGCGGACCGTCGTGGCGGGCGCCGCCGTGATCGGGAAAGACGGCGAGCAGGGGCGCGTGCTCGCGCGTGTGGTCGGTATGGGACGCGGCCGGGTCGCAGCCGTGGTCGGCCGTGAGCACGAGCAGATCCTCGGCACCGAGGAGCGCCAGCCACTCGCCGACGCTCGCGTCGATCTTCCGCAGCGCCTGGTGGAACCCCTCGACGTCGTGCCGGTGCCCGTAGAGCTGGTCGGTCTCCACCAGGTTGGTGAACACCAGCCCCTCCTCGAGTGAGCGGATGAGCTCGGTGGTCTCGGCGAGGGCCCAGGCGTTGGTGGCGCCGGGATGCCTGACGTCGATCCCTTCTCCGGAGAAGAGCTCGCCGACCTTGCCGACGGAGTGCACGGGCACGCCGGCCTCGCGCAACTCGACCAGGTAGCTGCGGCCAGGCGGCGGCAGCGAGTAGTCGTGCCGCCCGTCGGTGCGGGCGAAGGCGCCGGGCGCTCCCGCGAAGGGACGCGCGATCACGCGCCCCACCGCATGCTCACCCGACATCTCCTCGCGCATGTGAGCGCAGATGGCGTAGAGGTTCTCGACGGGAACGACGTCGACGTGGGCGGCTATCTGAAGCACCGAGTCCTGGCTCGTGTAGACGATCAGCGCCCCCGTCTCGAGATGCTCGGCGCCGAAGTGCTCGATCGCGTCGATGCCGTTGTAGGGCCGGTTGCAAATCACGGCACGGCCGGCGGCGGCGACCACGTGGTCGATGACCTCGGGCGGGAACCCCTGCGGGTAGGTGGGCGGCGCGATCTCAGAGACCACGCCCATGAGCTCCCAGTGGCCGGCGGTCGAGTCCTTGCCGGCGCCGAGCGCGTGCAAGCGCCCGTGGAGGACCGGATCCAGGGCCGGCGCCACCCCCTCGATGGACGCGATCGAGCCGAGCCCGAGGGCTTCGAAGGTCGGCAGCACGAGCCCTCCGGCCGCCTCGGCGAGGTGAACGAGCGTGTTCGCTCCCTCGTCGCCGTAGCGCGCGGCGTCGGGGAGGGCTCCGATGCCGCACGCGTCGATGACGACCACGAAGGCCCGCCGGCCAATGTGCTTCTCAGCCAACCAGACGCACCGAGTGCAGCAGCGGTGAGAAGACCGTGCGGTCGACCGTGTGGAAGAGATCCTCGGGCGCGTACTCGTCAACCACGAGCTCTGCGCCCCCCAGGTAGAGATGGGCGGAGCGGACGCGTCGGACCTGGCCGCGGATGGTCTCGATCGCGTCAAGCTCGACGCCGGGCACGCCGCCCAAGACAATGCTGGCTGAGGAGATCACACGAAAGGTGGGGTCACGGGCGCGGGCGGCCGCAATCAATGCGCTGCGTGCCTGCTTGAGCTGGGCGAGGTCGATAGGGAGCACCTGATGCGGGCTGCGCTGGTAGTGCCAGATCGCGATCAGCGCCGGCCCGGAGCCCATCGTGACCACCAGGGGTCCCGGTCGCGTCTGCATCGCCCAGTTCGCCGGAGCGCGGAAATGCAGGCTGTTGTTGAGGAAATGGACCGTCTTGACGCCGCCCGTGGGCTGGATCTGAGCGAGATCCGGCGCCGGTGTTCGCG
>JALYZL010000031.1 GCA_030948875.1 Actinomycetota bacterium | reverse complement strand
GTGGAGACCTTCAAGGCGATGCTCCGGGGCGCCGCCCGCACCCCGATGACCTTCGCCGAGGTGATGGCCCTCGCGTCGGCCGAGCATCCCGGGCGCCGGGCCAGCGAATGCCTGGCGATGGCCGAGCAGGCGGTGTGGGAATCGCTGCATCAGGGCCGGCTCGCACTCGCGACCGCGGACGGCCCCGTCGCCCCCGACGGCTGGGAGGCAATCGTCCTACGCTGGGAGACGTGGACCCAGGCCGGACAAGATCCTCCAGTGCTCCGTGCCGCCGAGCTCGCGAGCGAGGGCTCCCTTAGCTGACCGCCTCGGCGATCAGCGCCTTGCGCTCGCTCTCGGGGGCGAACAGGAAGCGGTGGATCCGCAGCAGGCCCTCGATGTCGTGCACATCATCGTCGAGGTGGGGAACCAGCAACCGCGGGCGATCGCCCAGCTCGCGTTCCAAGCGCTCGACGCCGAGCGCGTCGCGGCGGGCGAGCACGTGATAGTCGGCGAGGTTGGCGGCGACCCGTTCGGCGAGGTCGTCGCCGAGCGTGCCGGCCAGCTCGGCTCGCACGCCGTCCAGGTCCCCGTCCGCGACGAGGTCGTGATGGACGCGGTTGACGATCAGGCCGGCGAAGGGAAGGCCCCCCTCGCCGAGCGAGCGCCGGAACCACACCGCCTCGTCGATCGCCGCGGGCTGCGCGGAGGTGACCAGCACGAACGCGGTCGTGGGTGACCGCAGCAGCTTCTCCACCTGGGCAGCGCGCGTGGAGAAGTCCTCGGTCATGTCCCCGAGCAATCCAAAGAACGTCGACAGGTCACTGAGCAGATCGACCCCGGTGACTCGGCGCAGGGCCGACAGAAACGGGGCGGCGCCGCGGCTGAGAACCTTCATGCCGAGTCCGGTCGGACGGATGAACGTCTTCAGGGCTCGGCCCTCGAGAAACGAGGTCAGGCGCCCGGGGGCGTCCAGGAAGTCCAGCGCGTTACGCGACGGCGGCGTGTCGAGCACCAGCAGATCGAAGTCGCCGTCGCGATCGAGCTCGAACAGCTTGGCCACCGCCGTGAACTCCTGGGAGCCCGACACCGCCGTCGAGAGCTCTGCGTAGATCCGGTTGACCTTGATCGCCTCGGCACGGGCGGGATCGTCGGCGATCCGCTCGATCAGCTCGTCGAAGGTTCGCTTGGGGTCGAGCATCATCGCCCACAGCTCGCCGCGCATCTCCAACTGACCGGCGAAACGCTCGGGCTCGACGCGGCGGGGCACGTTCTCGAGCTCATCCAGGCCGAGCGCGTTGGCCAGCCGGCGCGCCGGGTCGATCGTCACCACGGCGACCTTCAGCCCGCGGGCGGCCATGCCCAGGGCGATCGCGGCCGAGGTCGTCGTCTTGCCCACGCCCCCGGCGCCGCCGCAGACGCAAACGTGCTTGCCTTCCAGCAGATCGGCGACGCTCACCGCGACGATGCTAGATCGGGGTCCGGCACGCTCCCGTCCGATCGGGGGCGGCGATACCGGCGCCGAGTGCGTCGGCAAGTCGGTCGAGCTCGTCGCGCCCGATCGCCTCGGCGAACAGATACGGCAGCTCCAGCAGCGGCAGTCCGAGGCCGTCGCGCAGCCGTTGCAGCTGCTCCTGCTGGCCCAGTGCCCGCGCCTGCTCGGAGAGCGCGGCCCTTAGCGCGGCGGTCGCGGGCGCGGCGAGCGAGCCTGAGCGGGCCTTGCGCAGTCGCCCGCGCTCGCGGGCGGTGAACCGGCTCGGGTAGAGCGCATTGACGATCACAGCGTCAAGCGGCAGGGACTCGGCGGCGAGCGCGTCGCGCAGCCACAGCGTCTCGTTGATCGGCATCTCCTCCGCCGTGGCAGCCGCCACCACGGCCGTGAACGCGGGGTCGGTGATCGTCTGCGCGATCGTGCGGCCCTGATGGGCGATCGGGCCGACCCGAGCGATGTCGGCGAAGGTCCGGGGTGTACGCAGGATCCCCACCCCGTGACCGGCGGCGGGGGAATCGACGATCACGAGGTCATACGCGTTGGCACCCTCGGTACGGCGCTTTAGCTGCGCGAGCTCCCAGACCTTGCCGACGCTCAGCAGCTCGCGCATGCCCGGGGTGGCCATCGCGAAGGCCTGGAAGAGACGGCTGGCGCCAAGCGCCTGGCCGACCGCGCCGGTCTTGACCTGCAGATACTCCTCCATCGCAAGTTGCGGGTCGATCGAGATCGTGTACAGCCGTTCGGAGAGCTGGACCTCCTCGAAGGTTTCACCGTCGTGCTCGAAGGTGTCCCGGATCCGCGCCTGGCTGGCCAGCTCGGCGACAATCGTGCGCAGGCCGTAGCGCGCGGCCAGGACACCGAGCGCAGTGGCGACGGTGGACTTGCCCACCCCGCCCTTGCCGGTCACGAAGATGAGGCGGCGATCAAGCAGTCCGGGCACGACCGCGGAACATACTGCGCGCCGTACCGACCCGAATGCGGAGGAATTCCCGTCGCGCCTGCGAATACACCTCGCGTATGAGTTCCCAAGCGCATCGGAGCCCTCGCTGATGTCCACCTGCAAGGTGATCTCGCTCGCCAACCAGAAGGGTGGCGTCGCCAAGACCACGACAGCCCTGAACCTCGCGGTGGCGTTTGCAGAGGAAGGACACCGCGTGCTCTGCTGTGACATGGATCCTCAGGGCAATCTGACCATGTCGCAGGGGATCGATCCCGACACGCTCGAGAAGTCGATGTACGACGTGCTCGTGCACCACATCTCGATCCGCGAGGTGATCCGCAAGCGCGA
>JALYZL010000012.1 GCA_030948875.1 Actinomycetota bacterium | reverse complement strand
GCGCGCCCGGGCCCGGCTTGGCGCGCGCGGCCTCCAGGAGCTCGACCAGGCCGTCTTCGATTCCCTCGGCGATCGCGTCGATGTCGGGCAGGGCGTCGTAATCGCCGAGCAGGCCGTAGGCGACCCCGCCGTCGTAGGACATGATCGCGACGGCCAGGGCGTGGTTACGGGGCAGGAAGGCGATCGGGAAGGCGTCGACGAGCTGGCGGCCGAGCACATAGAGGGGTAGCTGCGGCCCCGGGATGTTGGTCACCAGCAGGTTGAAGAGCCGGGTCGAGAAGTTCAGGCGCGAGGCCTGGGCGAGGATCGTCGGAGGGGCGAGGTTGTTGACACTCGCGAGCGTGGCCGCACCGACGGCCTGCTTGGAGTCCTTGAGGCCGTCCATCGCCTGCTTGACGAAGCGCAGCCGCGCGACGGGATCGGTGATGTACACGGGGAGGGGTCCGCGCATGACCGTGAGCCGGTTTCCCCAATCGCCTCGCTCGTGCTTGGTGCGCACCGACACGGGCACGAGCGCGCGCAGCTCGAGGCCCTCGGTGCGGATCCCGCGCGAGCGGAGCCAGCGCGCGAGCGCTCCCGAGACGACGGTGAGCACCACGTCGTTGACGGTGCCGCCGAGGGAGTCCTTGACGAGCTTGTAGTCAGAGAGCTCCTGGCGCACGACGGCGAAGCGCCGGTGCGGCCCGATTGGAACGTTGAGCGGGGTCTCCGGGGCGGGGTTGAGGCCCGCCCACACGATCTCGCCGACGCCCTCGGCAACGTCGCGCACGGCGGACAGGGTCCGGCTGGGCTGGGCGGCGGCGGAGATCGCCCGCGTCGCGATCCCGGCGCTCGTGCTCACGAAGCCGCGCACGCCCGCGACCACGAGCTCGGCCGGGGAGGGCTCGGAGGCCGCGCGCCAAGGCTCGAGCTCCTCCTCGCTCGGCGGTGGCCCGTCGGGCGTGAGGTCGAAGAGGACGAAGGCCAGGTCGACCCCCGAGATGCCGTCGACGAGCGAATGGTGCGTCTTCATGATCAGCGCGAAGCGGTCGTCGGCCATCCCTTCGACGAGCCAGCACTCCCACAGTGGCTTGGCGCGGTCAAGCTGCTGGGAGGCGATCCGCGCCGCGAGCTGGAGCAGGTGGGCCTCGGAGCCGGGAGAGGGCAGCGCCGCGTGGCGGACGTGGTACTCGAGGTTGAAGTCGGGGTCGTCGACCCACAGCGGTCGCCCGGTGTCAAGCGGTGGCGTCGCGAGCTTCTGCCGGTAGCGAGGTACCAGATGCAAGCGCCCGCGGATGTGATCGAGCACGTCGGCGAACTCCGGCGGCGGGCCCTCGAACAGGAGCACCGCGCCGATGTGCATGTGCGACTCCGGCCCCTCCTGGTGGAGGAAGGAAGCGTCGATGGATGTGAGTCGGTCGAGATGCTGCTGGGCCATGCCCTTCCCCCCAGTGCGGCTGTTGGACGAGAACCAAGATTAGCCGGGTGCGCGGCCGATCGGGTTAACGGTGTGTACGCTTGCGGCGATGGCCTGGGACTTCTCCACCGAGCCCGCTTTTCAGGAGCAGCTCGACTGGATGCGGCGCCTGGTCAGGGAGGAGGTATGGCCGCTCGAGACGCTCCTCGAAGAGCTCGGCTGGGAGGGGTTGGTGCGCACCGTTGCCCCGCTCCAGGGTCGGGTCAGGAAGGCGGGCCTGTGGGCGGCTCATCTCGACCCCGAGCTCGGCGGGCAGGGCTTCGGTCAGGTCAAGCTCGGGCTCATGCACGAGATCCTCGGGACCTCGCCGGTGGCGCCGCTGGTGTTCGGAAACGCCGCTCCCGACTCGGGCAACTCGGAGATCCTCGCGCTCGCCGGCACCGCCGAGCAGAAGCACCGGTACCTGCACCCGCTGCTCGCCGGCGATCTGAGGTCGGCGTTCAGCATGACCGAGCCCGAGACCGCGGGCTCCGATCCCACCCTGCTGCAGACGACGGCTGTCCGGCAGGGAGACGGGTGGGTGATCAACGGGCACAAGTGGTTCTCCACCAACGGCTCGATCGCCGACTTCCTCATCGTCATGGCGGTGACCGATCCCAATGCCCGCCCCCACCAGCGGGCGTCGATGTTCATCGTCGACGCCGACACGCCGGGGGTGAGCATCGTCCGCGACGTGGCGACCATGGAGCATCCGTGGGAGAGCTTCGGGCGCTATGGCAACCACGCCGAGATCCGCTACGAGGACGTGCGGGTGCCCGCCGAGGCGCTGCTCGGGGCCCAGGGGGCGGGCTTCCTGATCGCCCAGCAGCGCCTGTACCCGGGGCGGATCCACCACTGCATGCGCTGGCTCGGCGTCGCCCAGCGCGCCTTCGACATGCTCTGCGAGCGCTCGCTCTACCGCTACGTGCACGGCTCTATGCTGGCGGAGAAGGAGACGATCCAGAACTGGATCGCCGACTCGGCGGCGCAGATGCAGGCGGCACGGCTGATGACCCTGCACGCGGCGTGGAAGATGGATACCGAGGGCGTCCTCGCCGCCCGCAAGGAGATCGCCCTGATCAAGTTCTACGGCGCCCAGGTCCTGCACGACGTCGTCGATCGCGCGCTCCAGGCCCACGGCTCACTCGGCTACTCGACCGATCTGCCGCTCGAGGCGATGTACCGCTACGCGCGCGGGGCGCGCTTCTACGACGGTCCCGACGAGGTCCATCGAGCCTCGGTCGCGCGCCAGGTGCTGCGCGGCTACGAGGCTCCCGCCGACGGGGTGCCGAGCGAGCACGTGCCGACCCGGCGCGAGGAGGCGCGGGCGCGCTTCGCCTCGCTGCTCGAGGCGGCTACCGCGAACGACTGACGAGATCGGGCTCCCGCTCAGCGCACGATCGCCGCGGCGAACGACTAAAGTCATCGCTCGCGCAATGACTCGATGGGAGAAGTGATGAGCGGATTCATCACGCGCTGCTCGTGGTGGGGAGTAGCCGCGGCGTGCGCGGTCGTTGTCGGCGGATGCTCGACCTCGAGGCCCGCGGCTGGCGCGAGCGCGCCTGTCTCGCCCTTGACCAAGAGCATCAAAGCCTTCTTCCACGCGCTCTCCGTCCAGCAAGTCAATTGCGCGCGACCGACCCCGGGCAGCCACGGGCGCCGTTCCTGTCAAGTCCAGTTCACCGACAACTACGGTGAGTGGTGGGTGACGATCGTCGTCGCGGGGTCGCGGGTGATCAGCGACCCCGGCGGGGTCGCGGACTGGCTGTGCGCCACCGCGTGCTCAAACCCGCCGGCGATGACCGCCAACACCGGGAACCCGAGAAACAATCCCGGATTCACTGCAGCCGCGAGCACCGGCAACAGCGGCCAGACCGGCGTCACCGGCATCGGCGGCGTAGTCAAGACTCCCAGCCCGAGCAGCGTGGTCAAGACCCCCGGCCCGAGCGGGCCGGCCAAGGTCACCAGCCCCTCCGGGGTGGTCAACCCCACCGGCAGCACCGGAGTGGTCAACCCCACCGGCAGCACGGGGGTGGTCAACCCGACCGGAAGCACCGGGGTCGTGAACGGCAGCGGGAACACCTCGACGATTGGCCAGACGGGCGCCACCGGGATCGTCTACGGCACCGGTAGCACCGGGCCGGGTGGATAGCCGGCACGACTGGGGCCGGCGCCCGCGTGGGCTGCCGTCAACGCGTACGCGCTTGGCGCCCGGGCCGTGGCTGCTCGTGGCCGCGGCGGTGGCGTGGAGCCTCTTCAACCTGAGGGCGGAGACCCGCGCGGTCGCGTACCTGAACGACAGCTCGGTGCATGAGCAGATGGTCCGCTTCGCCGAGCACCAGTTCCGGGCTGGGCACCTGCCGCTGGTTAGCTGGTGGCCCTATCTGGGGCTCGGCTCGCCGCATTTCCTCCATTACCAGAGCCTCCCCGCCATGCTGACGGGGCTACTCGGGCTGGCGGCGGGTCCCGATGTCGCGTTTCGCTGGACGCTGTACGTCCTGGTTTCGCTGTGGCCGATCGTCATCTACGTAGCTGCCAGGCTGCTCGGGGCCGATCGCTGGGCGGCCGCCGTGTCGGCGGCGATGGCGCCGTTCCTGAGCAGCATCATCGGAGTCGGATACGAGCAGAAGGCATACCTGTGGGTGGGTTATGGCGTGTGGACGCAGCTGTGGGCGTCGTGGACCTTGCCCCTGGCCTGGGGGTTCAGCTGGCGCGTGATCCGTGACGGGCGCCACTACCTGCCCGCCGTCGCGCTCGTGTCGCTGACGGTGGCGCTCCACTTCGAGACCGGCTACCTGGCGCTCCTGCCGCTCTTCCTGTGGCCACTGGTCTCGCGCCGGCCGATCGCCATCGCGGCGCGTCGCTCGGCCGTCGTGTTCGCAGGTTCGCTGCTCGCGTGCGCGTGGGTCATCGTGCCCCTGCTCGCGCAGCGGAACTGGGCGGCCACCAATGAGATCCTCCAGCGGACGCCGCTGGTGAACGGGTACGGCCCGCTGCGCATGCTCGGATGGCTCGGCTCCGGTCAGCTGCTCGATCACGGCCGGATCCCGGTCGTCACCGTCTTCGCGGCGATCGGTCTCGTGCTCGCCTTGCGTCGGTGGCGAAGCGGCGACACCGGTCGCGCCCTCGTGGCCGTGCTCGCGGGATGCTTCATCCTGTCGCTGGGTCGGAGCGGCCTCGGGCCCTTGGTTGACGTCATCCCCGGTCACGGCGACATCTTCTTCCGCCGCTTCATGATGGGCGCTCAGCTCGCCGCCCTGCTCCTCGCGGGAACCGGAGCGGCCGCGTGCCTGCGCGTGGCTTGGGGGGGGCTCGAGCGACGCGTGGCCTGGGGGAGGCGCGGAGCCGTCCGCACGGCCGTGGCGTTCGCGGCCATGGTGCTCGTGCTGGCGCCGGCGTGGGTCCAGCTCGACCGCTACGACCGCCACAACGCCTCAGCCGTCGACTACCAGCGGCAAGCAGACGCGTTCCAGGGCAGCGAGGTCGACCGGTTGATCGCGGTGATCCACCGCGGGGGAGGCGGTCGCGTGTACGCCGGGATGCCGTCGAACTGGGGCGCGGACCTCCGGGTGGGAGCGGTTCCCGTCTTCAAGTACCTCGAGAGCCGGGACGTGGACGAGGTCGGCTACACGCTGCGGACCGCGTCGCTGATGACCGATCCCGAGTACTACTTCGACGGCGAGGAAGCGAGCGATTATTCGCTCTTCGGCGTTCGCTACCTCATCCTTCCCGCTGGCTGGGTGCCGCCGGTGCCTGCGCACCTGGCGGTGCGGGCGGGCCAGTACGCCCTGTGGACGATCGCGGGGAGCGCCTACCTTCACGCCGGCCGGGTCGTCGGCACGCTCGCGGCCGACCGCACCAACGTGGGCGTGCGAAGCATCCCCCTGCTGCACTCGACGCTCGCCTCGCGCAGTCGCTACCTGCGGGTCGCGTACGGCCAGGGAGGGAGTGTGGCGCGGTCGCTGCCGGGGGCACCGGCGGCCACCTCTGCGGGACGCGTGATCTCGGCGAGCGCCGATCTCGCCCAGGGCTCCGCGGCCGCGACGGTGCGCATGCGGCGAGCAGGGGTCGTGGTCCTGAGCGCGTCGTTCGATCCGGGCTGGACCGCTACCGTCAACGGTCGCCCGCAGCGGACGGTGATGGTGGCGCCCGCGCTCGTCGCCGCCCCGGTGGCAGCGGGCACGAGCAGGGTCGTATTCCGGTACCGCGGATTCGGCGATTACGTCCTGGTGTTCTTGGTCAGCGCGTTGACGTTGGTGGTGTTCGCGGTGACGGATGTGGTGCGCCGCCCCAAGCCGAGCCGCGAGCGGGCCTAACGGGCGCTCGACATTCGGCGCCTACACTGTCGGTGATGCTCTCGGTCCCCGAGAAGATTCTCCTGGCCTCGCCACGCGGCTACTGCGCGGGCGTCGATCGGGCGGTGCAGACGGTGGAGCGCGCGCTCGACCTCTATGGCGCGCCCGTGTACGTGCGCAAGGAGATCGTCCACAACAAGCATGTCGTCGAGCAGCTTCGCGACCGTGGCGCAGTGTTCGTCGAGTCGGAGACCGAGGTGCCTGAGGGGTCGACGGTCGTCTTCTCCGCCCACGGCGTCGCGCCCTCGGTACACGCGAACGCCGCCGAGCGGGGGCTTGCGACGATCGATGCAACCTGTCCCCTGGTCACCAAGGTCCACGTCGAGGCCAAGAAGTTTGCCGGCGAGGGATACACCATCGTCCTCATCGGCCATGCGGGTCACGAGGAGGTCGAGGGAACGATGGGCGAGGTCCCCGAGAACATCGTGCTCATCGAGAGCGAAGGCGACGTCGACTCGCTCGAAGTCAGCGATCCGACCAAGATCGCCTACATCTCGCAGACCACCCTATCCGTGGACGAGACGCGCGTGGTGATCAACCGGCTGCGAGAGCGCTTCCCCGCCATCATCGGCCCGCGCACCGACGACATCTGTTACGCGACGACCAACCGCCAGGCCGCGGTCAAGCAGCTCGCGCGCGAGTGCGACCTCGTCCTCGTGATCGGCTCGCGCAACTCGTCGAACTCGAATCGACTGGTCGAGGTGGCGCGCGAGTACGGGGCCGACGCGCACCTGATCGACAACGAGCTCCAGGTGTGCGAGGAATGGCTCGACGGGGCGCGGACAGTGGGGATCACTTCTGGGGCGAGCGCCCCCGACGAGCTCGTCGGGCGGCTGGTCGCCTTCTTCCGCGAGCGCGGGACACAGGATGTCCAGGAGCTCGAGGTCGTTCGCGAGGACGTGCGCTTCATGCTTCCCAAGACGATCCGCCAGGCGATCGCGGCGGCTCCCTGACCCGCGGCCACCAAGGCCTCTGAATACCCTCGTCATCTCTGACCTTCATCTCGGTACGCACCAGCGAACCGACCTGTTGCGACGACCGGAGCTGCGGGCGCCCCTGCTCGCGGAACTCGAGGGCATCGACCGCGTCGTCCTACTCGGGGATGCGCTCGAGCTCCGGCACGGTCCGCTGCGCGAACCGCTCGCGACCGGACGGGAGTTCCTCACCGAGCTCGGCGCGGCGCTCGGGTCCGCGGGCGAGGTGGTGATCGTCCCCGGCAACCACGACCACCATCTTCTCGACCCCTGGCTCGAGCGCCGAGCGCGGCGCGCCGCACCGCCGCCGCTCGGGCTCGAATCGGCGGTCGACTGGCGCGCCGGCGAGCCCCTCGCCACCAT
>JALYZL010000007.1 GCA_030948875.1 Actinomycetota bacterium | reverse complement strand
GAATTTCCTCGTCACGCTCGAGGCCGCGGCCGACCGGATTGCCGCCACCGCGGGCGTCGATCGGGAGCTGCTCGTCCCGCTCGTCCGGGCGACGGTCGAGAACTGGGCGGTGCTGGGCCCCGAGCGTGCCCTGACCGGGCCGGTGGCGCGCGGGGACGAGGAGACCGTGGCCCGCCAGCGCGCCGAGCTGGCGGCGCGCACGCCCGAGCTGCTCGAGCTCTTCGACGCGCTCGCCAACGCCACGCGCGGCCTCGCCCGCCGCCAGGAGCCCTCTTTCGCCTGCCACGAGCCCGCGGGCAAGCCGGTTGAGGCGCTCGCATGAGAACCTTGCGCACCGTAGCGGAGCTCCGCGAGGCGCTCGCCCCGGCACGGCGCGCGGGGCGCACCATCGGCCTCGTTCCCACCATGGGTTCCTTCCATGAAGGACATCTCTCGCTCATCCGCCGGGCGCGCGAGCAGTGCGACGAGCTCGTCGTGTCGCTGTTCGTCAACCCGACCCAGTTCGACCAGCAGGCCGACCTCCGCCGCTACCCCCGCGACGAGGCCGGCGACGCCCGGCTGGCCGCTGAGGCGGGCGTCGACTACGTGTTCGCGCCGTCGGAGGCCGAGATGTACCCCGCGGGTTTCGCGACCACGGTGTCGGTGGCCGGGATCACCGAGCAGCTTGAGGGGGCGCAGCGAGGTCGCGCCCATTTCGACGGTGTCGCGACGGTGGTGACCAAGCTCTTCAACATCGTCGGACCAGACGTTGCCTACTTCGGCCAGAAGGACGCGCAGCAGGCGCTGGTCATCAAGCGACTGGCCCGCGACCTCGACATCCCCATACGCATCGAGGTCTGTCCGACCGTACGCGAGCCCGACGGCCTCGCCATGTCAAGCCGTAACGCCCTCCTCTCGCCACAGGAGCGCTCCCGCGCGGTGGCGATCAGCCGCGGGCTGAGGCGCGCCCAGGAGGTCGTGGCCGGAGGGGAGCGCGACTCCGACAAGGTCGCCGGCGCCGCCCGCGCCGAGATGACTTCCGAGGGAGTCGAGCCCGAGTATCTCGAGCTCGTCTCCGCCGACACCCTGGCGCCGGTAAGCGTGATCGACGGCGAGGTTCTCGCCGTCGTCGCCGCGCAGGTCGGCGCCGCCCGACTGATCGACAACCAGATCATGACCACGAACGGGAGGCCTTGACGTGCAGCGCAGGGCCACAACCGAGAACTACGAACCCCGCGTCGTCCACATGGGCGCACGCAATCAGATCATCGACGTCGACAACGAGGTGGCGACCCTGCTCGGCTGATCGCCGAGGCAACCGGGCGCCAACCCCGCAAAGGAGACGAACAGCCATGTCCGCCACCCCCAAGATCCCCATCCCCCACGGCATGGACGTACCGCTGCCGATGACCCTGCCTCGGCTGGCCGAGAAGAAGCGCCTCAGCGAGCCGATCGTCATGGTCACCGCCTACGACTACCCCTCGGCCCAGGTCGCCGAGGCGGCCGGCGTCGATGTCGTGCTCGTCGGCGACACGGGCGCCATGACCGTGCTCGGCTACCCGTCGACGGTTCCCGTTTCCACCGACGAGATGCTCATGCTCGCGGCCGCTGTGCGTCGCGGGCTGCGCTCGCCGCTGCTCGTCGGCGACCTCCCGTTCGGCTCCTATGAGGCATCGAACGAGCAGGCGATCGCCACCGCCCAGCGCTTCATCAAGGAGGCGGGCTGCGACGCCGTCAAGCTCGAGCGCGGGGGCACGAGCGCCGAGCGCGCCCGCGCCATCGTCGACGCGGGCATCCCCGTGATGGGGCACATCGGCCTGACGCCGCAGACGGCCACCGCGCTCGGTGGCTACCGCGTCCAGGGGCGCACAGCGGCGCGAGCGATCGAGGTCGCCCGCGACGCCGTCGCCCTCGAGGAGGCGGGATGCTTCGCGATCGTCTTCGAGGCCATTCCCGCCGCCCTCACCGACGACCTCATGCCGCGCCTGGGCGTGCCCGTGATCGGGATCGGCGCCGGACCAGGCACGGATGGCCAGGTTCTCGTCTTCCACGACTTGCTCGGGATCTACGACGGCATGGCCCCACGCTTCGCCAAGCGCTACGCGGAGCTCAAGGCCGCGATGGTCGCCGGAGTCGCCGAGTTCGCCGCCGAGGTGCGCAGCCACGCGTTCCCGGGCCCCGAGCACAGCTACTCGATCGACGAGGACGAGCTCGCGAGCTTCCGCCTAGGGATGGAGTAGTAGCGGTGCCCGGCCTTGGAAGTAGCATCCCCTCAAATGGGACGGCTGTCCAAGGTCTTCGCACCTCGCGACCGCGTGTTCTTCGAGCTGTTCGAGGAGGCCGGACAGAACATCCTGCACGCGGCGGACCTGCTCGATCGGATGCTGCGCAACTACCCGGACAGCAAGGATCTCGCCCGGGACATCCTGATCTGCGAGCAGGAGGGCGACCGGATCACCCACGACATCATCAACCGCCTCAATCACACGTTCGTCACCCCGATCGACCGCGAGGACATCCTGGCCCTCGCCTCCGCCCTCGATGACATCGTCGACTTCACCGAGGAGGTGGCCGACTACCTCGGCCTGTACAAGATCGAGGCGCCGATGGACCAGGCCATCCGTCTCGCCCACGTGCTCCTCCTCGCCAGCGAACAGGTAGCGGAGGCGATTCCCCGCCTGCGCGGGTTCCGCGATCTCTCGCACTACACGGTGGAGATAAACCGACTCGAGAACGAGGGCGACCGCATCACCCGCGAAGCCGTGGCCTCCCTGTTCCAGAACGGCATCGACCCGATGGTGGTGATCCGCTGGAAGGATCTCTTCGAGCGCCTCGAGGAGGCGATCGACGCCGCGGAGCACGTGGCGAACATCCTCGAGGGCATCGTCATCAAGAACTCTTAGGCCCGTACTCGATCGTCCTCACCACCCGGGCGGGGGCTCCGGCGGCGATCGAGAACGGGGGGATGTCGCTGCTGACCACGGAGTTCGCACCGATCACGCAGCGCTCGCCGATGGTCACGCCGCTCGTGACCACGACGTGGGCGCCGCACCAGACGTTGTCGCCGATCCTGGTCGGGCCCTTGGTGGTAAAGCCCTGCCACGGCACCGGCCGGCCGGGATCATCGAAGCGGTGATTGGCGTCGGTGACGAAGCATCCGTTGGCGAGCATGCAATGATCGCCGATCTCGACGAGCTCGAGCGCGGCGACCATCACGCCGAGGTTCAGGAACACGCCCGAGCCGATGCGAATACGCGCCCGCCCGGGCGCGGTGATCCACACATCCGGTTCCATCAGCGTGTGCCTGCCGATTTCGAGACGCCCGTTGCGCAGCGCCTCGAGCACGTTGCCGTGGAGGGGCCAGCGCGCGAAGGCCTCCCGGCGCATCAGCTCCCAGTGGATCCGGGCCCGGTTCCAGGGCAGCGCGTTGCGTTCATACCAGCGCCATTTCTGCGCCCACAGCTTCGTGTGGGCGCCGACCGACTCCATTACCGGCAACCGTACTCGGCGGCCCGGTCCGCCCGCTCACCGGCTCGGCAGGCGCCCCCCGTAGAGCCGCTCCCGGACCCGCGCCTCGGCTACCCCATTGCCGCAGATTTCATGCCGCGGCCCCGGCGGACGCGAACGGGGAGCAGATCGGCGAGAAAGCGACCGGTGTGCGACTCGGGGACCGCGGCCACCTGCTCCGGCGTCCCCACCGCGATCACCCTCCCCCCTTCCTCGCCACCCTCGGGTCCAAGGTCGATGACCCGGTCGCCGACCTTGATCACGTCGAGATTGTGTTCGATGACCACAACCGAGTTCCCACCGTCGACCAGCCGCTGCAGCACGACCAGAAGGCGCTGGATGTCGGCGAAGTGGAGTCCCGTCGTCGGCTCGTCGAGGATGTACAGCGTCCTTCCCGTCGCCACCTTCGACAGCTCGGCGGCGAGCTTGACGCGCTGCGCTTCGCCCCCCGACAGGGTCGTGGCCGGCTGGCCGAGCCGCATGTATCCGAGCCCGACATCGTTGAGCGCCTCGACCCGGCGGCGGATCTTGGGGATGTGCGCGAAGAACTCGAGCGCCTCCTCGATCGGCATCTCGAGCACGTCGGCGATCGTCTTGCCCTTGAAGCGGACCTCGAGCGTCTCCCGGTTGTAGCGCTTGCCGTGGCACTGCTCGCACGGCACGTAGACGT
The DNA here is from genome assembly GCA_030948875.1 of Actinomycetota bacterium. Taxonomy (GTDB): domain Bacteria; phylum Actinomycetota; class Thermoleophilia; order Solirubrobacterales; family Solirubrobacteraceae; genus Palsa-465. Next base: position 1,537 of record JALYZL010000007.1, on the reverse strand, counting down.
CGGGCAGGAAGTGCATCTCGATCTTGATCTGGCCGTCTCCGCGGCACACCTCGCAACGCCCGCCCTTGACGTTGAACGAGAACCGGCCGGGCTTGTATCCGCGCGCCCGGGCCTCCTGCGTCTTCGAGAAGAGCTCGCGAATCTGGTCGAAGAGCCCGATGTACGTCGCCGGGTTCGATCGCGGCGTGCGCCCGATCGGCGACTGGTCGACCGAGATGATCTTGTCGAGCTGCTCGAGCCCGGTGATCCGTCGGTGGGCGCCCGGCCGCTGGCGGGCCCGGTGCAGGCGGTTGGCCGTCGCCTTGTAGAGGATGTCGTTGACCAGCGTGGACTTGCCCGACCCCGACACGCCGGTGACGCAGCAGAAGACGCCGAGCGGCACCTTGACGTTGACGTTCTTGAGGTTGTGCTCCGTCGCCCCTTCGATGGTGACGTAGCCCGACGGCCGGCGCCGGCGCTTCGGCGTCTCGATCACGCGCGTGCCGGCGAGGAATTGGCCGGTCAGCGACTCGGGCATCTTCGCGATCTCTGCAGCCGTCCCCTCGGCCACCACGTGTCCGCCGTGCTCGCCCGCCCCGGGGCCCATGTCGATGAGATGGTCGGCGGCGCGCATCGTCCCCTCGTCGTGCTCGACGACGATCACCGTGTTGCCGAGGTCGCGCATCCGCTCGAGCGTCGCGATGAGCTTTTCGTTGTCGCGCTGATGGAGCCCGATCGACGGCTCATCGAGGATGTACAGCACCCCCACGAGCGAGGACCCGATCTGGGTCGCCAGGCGGATCCGCTGCGCCTCGCCACCGGACAATGTGGCCGCCGCGCGGTCGAGCGACAGATAGCCGACGCCCACGTTTTCGAGGAACCGCAGCCGCTCCTCGATCTCCCTGAGCACGAGCCGGACGATGCGCCGGTCGTGCTCGGAGAGCTCGAGCTCGGCCAACCACTCGAGCGCGCGCCGGGCTGAGAGGGCGGTGAACTCGTGGATCGGCGTGCCCGCCACTAGCACCGCCCGCGACTCCGGCCGCAGGCGCGCGCCATGGCACTCCGGGCACGGCCGCAGCGTCATGAACTCCTCGATCTTCTCGCGCGAGAGCTCCGACTCGGTCTCGAGGTAGCGGCGCTCGAGGCTGCGCACGATCCCCTCGAAGCTCGTGGTGTACGAGCGCTTGCGGCCGAAGCGGTTCCGGTAGGCCACCTGGACCCGGTCCCCGTTGGTCCCGTAAAGAAAGAATTCGCGCGACTCCTCGGGCAGGTCACGCCACGGCGTCTCAAGATCGACGCCGTAGCGCTCGGCGATCGCCTGCGCGAGCTGGTCGTAGTAGTTCGAGGCGCTGACCGACCACGGCGCGATCGCGCCCTCGCCGATCGACAGCGACGGGTCGGGAACCACGAGCTCGGGGTCGATCTCCATCTGCGATCCCAGGCCGTGGCATCGAGGACAGGCGCCGTGGGGCGAGTTGAACGAGAACACCCGCGGCTCGAGCTCGACCAGGCTCGGCCCGTGGACCGGACACGCGAACTTCTCCGAGAAGGTGAGGAT
>JALYZL010000005.1 GCA_030948875.1 Actinomycetota bacterium | reverse complement strand
GCCGCAGGCCGAGCGGCTGACGCGCACCCGGCGGCGCCAGGCGAGCGCCGTCGCGCTCCCGATACCACGCGACGGTGGCCTCGAGGCATTCCTCGTGGGGCGAGGTCGACCAGCCGAGCTCACGCTTGGCCTTGGTGTTCCTGAACGCCCACCGCAGCGACGCGGCGCGCAGCTCCGAGCTCGCCGAGGCGGCGCCGCCGGGAATCCAGGTGGCCGCGCTCGCCAGCGCCAGCGCGACGGGCGCGGGAAGCTTGACCGCCGGCGGCTCGACGCCCGACAGGCGGCCAAGGTCGGCAAACAGGCGGTCGAGGGTGAAATTGCGGTTGCCGAGGATGTAGCGCTCGCCGACCGTGCCGATCTCATCGGCCAGGAGATGGCCGCGAGCCACGTCCTCGACCGCGACGATGTTGAGCGTCCCATCCACGTACACCGGGATCTGCCTGCGCAGGAAGCGCCTCACAATCGCGGTCGAGGAGCGCCCCGGATCTCCCGGCCCGAGTACATGGGCCGGATTGACCATCACCGCGGGCAGGCCGCGAGCAGCCAAGCGCAGTACCTCGACCTCGGCCTCGTGCTTGGCATCGAGGTAGGGAATCGCGTAGCGACCGGCGTCCCAGACCTGGGTCTCGTCCGCCGTCGATCCCGGCGGGGCGGGGCCGATGGCCGCCACCGATGAGGTGTAGACCACGCGCTCCACGTCTGCGCGCAGCGCCTCCTCGAGGACGATCCTCGTGCCCTCGACGTTGATCGCGAAGGTGCGCGCCCGGCTCAAGGCGAGGTTGGTCGTACCCGCGACGTGGAACACGCGCTCGATCCCTCCCAGCGCGCGGCGGATCGCGCGGCGGTCGAGGATGTCCGCCCGCACCGTCTCCACCTCGAGTCCGGAGAGGGCGTCGAGATTCGAGCTCTCGCGGACGGTGACGCGGACGTCGTCCCCGCGCTCGGCCAGCAAGCGAGCGACGTGCGAGCCGATCAGGCCCGTCCCCCCGGTCAAAAGGATGCGTGCCAAGGCCGCACCAGTGTAGAAAGCCGGTAGGGTCCGCCGCCTCGATGGAGCGCGTCGCTGTCGTTTCCGACACCTGCCACTACCTTCCGCGCGAGCTCGTGGAGAGCAACGGCATGCACGAGGTCAGCCTCTACGTCCACCGCGATGGGAGGACCGAGCGCGAGAGCGACCTGCGCGACTACGACGCCTACTACGCGCAACTCGGCGCCGCCGCCGACCTGCCCACCACCTCCCAGCCCTCGATCGGCGATTTCCTGGCTGTCTATGAGCCGCTCCTCGACTCCGGATCCGACATCGTCTCGATTCACCTCTCGGGCGCCCTGTCGGGCACCGTCCGCTCCGCCGAGCAGGCGCGCGAGCAGCTCGGCGATCGTGCTGACCGCGTGCACATCATCGACTCTGCCACCGGTTGCGGCGGCCAGGGCCTCGTTCTTCTTGCCGCCTCCGCGGCCGCGCGTAGCGGCGCCGACGCCGCGGCCGTGGTGTCGCAGGCCAAGCACGCGCGGGCCGAGCTCAAGATGTGGTTCGCCGTAGACACGCTCGAGTATCTCCGCCGCGGGGGTCGGATCGGCAGTGCACAGGCATGGCTGGGCACGGCGCTCAAGATCAAGCCGATCCTCGCGCTTGAGTCCGAGATCACCCCGTTCGAGCGCGTACGAACCTCACGGCGAGCGTTCGAGCGCATGGTCGATCTCTTGCGCAGCCGCCAGGCCGCGGGCGGCGACGGGTGGGCCATCCAGCACATCCAGGCTCCGCGAGAGGCCGAGGCGCTGGCCGAGCGCGGCCGCGAGATTTTCGGCTCCGATCCCGCGTTCGTCTCGGAGATCGGCCCGGTTATCGGAACGCATGTCGGTCCCGGGCTACTGGGAGCAGGCGGCACGCTCGGCTCCTTGTTGAAAGAGACGGCAAACCTCCACTAACACGGTCATCGGACTCGTCGCGGGTGGTTTCAGCGCCCGGACCGTGGGGAAAGCCGGGGTCATGGTTATTGGAGCCCTCGCGGCGGCGTGGATGCTGATGCTGATGCTCGTATTCGCGCTGTGCCGGGCATCGGCGAGTGCCGACACCCCGACGCCCTTGCTGCCGGGCGACGCACGGCGGGCGCGTCAGAGCCTTCCGCGTCGCTAGGTCAGTCCGTCGCGGCTTCCGCGGCGCTGGCGGCGATCGAGTCCGCCACGTTGGCGAGCGACCCTGCGGCGCTGGCGATCGCCGCATTGGTGAGCGAGGTGCCCTTGAGCCGGCGGCGGCGTCGGCCGCCGAAGAGCAGCGATCCGACCGCGGCGATGCCGCCGCCGAGCACGAAGCCGGCGACGCCGGCACCGATCAGGATCTGCTCCTGATGGGCGATGAGCTGCTTACGCCAGTCGGAGAGCTCGATGACTTCCTCGCGGAGCTTCCCGAGCGAGACCGCAAGCTGCTGGCGGTTCGCCTCGATTGACGCGCGGATCTCGTCGGGGGTGCGAGAGGCCATCGGCTAGCTGATCTCCGACTTGGCGGTCACCGTGGCCCGGATCTTCTGGGCCTCGTCGATCGCCTGGGTTGGCACCGGCGGGCCGACCTTGAACTTGCGGAAGGCGAACAGGCCCGCGGCCACGCTCAGCACCAGGAGCGCCCCGGTGACGATTGCGAACCCGAGCCATTCGCTCGCCAGCAGTTGATTGAGTGCCCAGGCGGCGGTGAAGAGCAGGGTGATGAAGGCGAAGAAGGCGAAGAGGCCGGCGGCGGCGGCGACCGCCAAGCCGACCCCGATGCTCTTGAGCTTGTGCGTGACCTCGGCCTTGGCGAGCTCGATCTCCTCGCGAACGAGTACCGCCACCCGCTCGGAGACCTCGGTCACCGTGGTGGCGATGTTCTCGTGCTTGCCGTTCTCAGCTGGCAAGGCGCCTCAGGATCAGGGCAGAGAGGATGCCACCCGCGAAGGCAACTCCGACGCGTGTCTCGGGACGCTCGGCCGTGCGCGCTTGGAACTCGGCGATGACCGACTGAGCGGTGCTGGTGACGTCGGCGACGGTGGCCTGGGCGGTGCTCGTTACTTCCGCGACGGCGGCCTGGGCCGCTATCGCCGGATCCTCTCGCCACGTCGCCGGATCTCGCCAGGACACCGGAGCCGGTCCTTGAGCGGTTTCCGGGGTCCAGGGCTCGGTCACTCTGGCGGCTCTTCCCCGAACACTCGCGTCCAAATCATTCCGGCCACTCGCTGGGACGCCAGAGTTGCGAGGGCGCCCACCCCGGCGACGAGGCCGGACCAGAGCAGGCGCTTGACAAGCGGGCTCTCCTTCACGGGGCGCATTCTAATCAGGATCCCGGTCGAGCCCCGTCGGCACTGGACGCGCGCGCGTCCAGGC
>JALYZL010000650.1 GCA_030948875.1 Actinomycetota bacterium | reverse complement strand
CGCGCGCCGGCGCGCGACCGCGGTCGCGCTCCTGGCCAGCGGTGAGAGCGGTGACCTGGTCACGGCGCTGTCGGAGCTCTGCCCCAAGGGGGCGCGAGTCGTTGCCCGTGAGTCCGATGCCGCGATGCTCGGCGCCGCGACAACCCCGGGCGCGGGACGGGCACCGTTCATCCTCGACCTCGGCGGGGGCACGATCGACCTCCACCGCGCCGAGGGAGCCGTCTCGACCGCCGGCGGTGGCGATCTCGTGACGCGCATCTGCGCCTCCCTGCTCGGCTCGGAGCTCGCCCTCGCTGAACGGGCGAAACGGCATCGCTCGGTGCGCGTGGAGACGCCGTTCGCGCTTCACCATGAGGACGGTAGCCGCAGCTTCCTCGGCCAGCCGGCCCCGCCCGAGACGCTGGCCCGCCTGTGCGCGCTGGACGGCAAGCGCCTCGTCGCCCTGCCCGCGCCGCTGGCACCCGAGGTCTGGCGGGGGCTCCGGACGGCGTCGAAGCGACACGTGCTGGCGTTCAACGTCCGGCGGGCGTTGGACGCGGTCGGGGGGGCTCCGCGCGGCGAGCTCGTGCTGCTCGTCGGCGGCTGCGCCTCTGACCACGAGGTGCTCGACATCGTCGCCGGCGAGCTGGAGGGGCATGATCTGGCGGTCGCTCGCGGGAACGTGCTCGGCCGTCACGGTCCCCGCGCAGCCGTCGCGATCGGTCTCGTGCTCACGTTCGCGCGCGGACGCGGGCGATGAGCGAGCCGCTCGTGCTGGCGCTCGTCTGCGACCCCGGGGTCGGGGCGGCGCTGGCGCAGGGGTTCGAGGAGGAGGGCGTGCCGGTGACCGTGGCGCCCGCGGTGGGAGCTCCCGAGGTCCTGGCGCGCGAGGCGGCGAAACGCGCGGTCCTGGGGATCGGCATCGGGGGCGATCGTGACCGGCTGGCGCTTGCCCTCGCCGGCGGCCCGTCGACGCCCTATCTCGAGGTCCGAGCCGTCGCGGCTCGCTCGTTCGGACAGAACGCGGCCCGCATCGCCTCCCGCCGGCCGCTCCGCTTGAGTTAGGATCTTCGCCGCATGGCGACCACGGCTGCGAATGGCGTCGACCTCTGGGTCGAGCAGGAGGGTGAGGGCGACGACGTCCTGTTCATCTCAGGCCTCGCCGACGAGGGCGCGTGCTGGGTCGATCAGGTCGCGGGCCTCAAGGACCGCTACCGGGTGACGACCTTCGACAACCGGGGAGTGGGACGGTCATCCACGCCCGACGGGCCGTTTCGGATCGCCAACTTCGCAGCCGACACCGCGGCCCTGATCGACAGCCTGGGGCTCGAGCGGCCCCATGTCGTGGGGTCCTCGATGGGCGGCGCGATCGCCCAGGAGCTCGCGCTCGGCCATCCTGACCGCGTCCGAAGTCTCGTCCTCAATGGGACGTGGTGCCGGGGAGACCGATTTCTCCATGAGGTCTTTCGCAACTGGATGTGGTCGGCCGAGAGGGCTGACTCCATCCGCGACTTCCTGGTGACCGTGAACCTCTGGTGCTTCTCGCCTCGGATCTGGAACGACGGGACCATGGACGACTGGATCGCGGCCGCCGAGGCCAGCCCTCACCCGCAATCCGTCGACGCCTTCTGCCGGTCCGCGCGAGCGCTGATCGAGCACGACTCGGCCGACAGAATTGCCGCCATCAACGCACCGACGCTGGTCACGGTCGGCGAACTCGACCTCTGCCTTCCGGTTCGCTTCTCCGAGGAGTTGGTGAAGCGCATCCCCGGCGCCCGCCTCGTCTTGATCCCGGAAGCCGGGCACCAGCCGTTTCAGGAGGCCCCCGAGGACTACAACCGGGTTCTCACCGGCTTCTGGCAGTCGGTGGACTGAGAGCACCCCCCCGGCCGAGTCCGCGCGGCCGTGCGGGTCAGCGCACCACGAGCACGTCGCACGTCGCGTGGTGCACGACGTTCGTGCTCACCGAGCCCAGGAACAGTTGCCTGGCTGCGCCATGGCCCCGAGTGCCGACCACGATCAGCTCGGCGCCGGATTCCTGGGCTTCCTGAACGAGCACGTCAGCCGGCCGTCCGACACCAGCGATGAATTCACCCCTGACGCCGCGGCCGGCGAGGTACTCACGCGCCTGCGCCAGCGCCTTCTCCCGCGCCTCGACGTCGGCCGGATCGATCGGCGCGACGCCGCCTGCGGGATCGCGCAGGTATGGGGTGACGTTCGCCGCGGCGACGACGGCAACCGTGGCACCGTTGGCGATGTCAGCGGCCCGCTCAAGCGCTTTGCGTGAGTGCTCTGATCCGTCAAACCCGACCACAATGCGTTCCATGCAGGCAATCCATACCCGCGCTGGGACCCCGTGTCAAGCTCGGCGGCCGGGGAAACTGCGGCTCCGCGTCAGATGAGGGTCAACCCCGCGTGTCGAGGACCATGGCAGCGCCCGCGCCGCCGTCGAGTCTGAGCGTGGCCCCGCTCATATGGGCGCAGTCCTCAGAGCACAACCAGGCCACCGTTGCCGCCACGTCTGGACCGGTGCCGGTTCCAGGCTGGCCGGAGGGCGGTGCCACCTCGCGCACCCCGCCGGGGCAGACCGCGTTTGCGCGGATGCCGTGGGCCACGCCCTCGGCCGCGAGCAGTTCCGCGACGGCGAGCACGCCCGCGCTGATCACCGAAAAGGCGCCCGCTTCATGGTCAGCGCGAATGCCTGCGGCGGATGCGATGTGGATCATTGAGCCTCCGCCGCTCGCTCGCATCGGTTCGATGCATGCTCGCGCGGACCTGAACAGCGACGTCAGGTTCATTTCGAGCAGGTCGCCGAAGACATCTTCGGACGTAGCCTGGATCGACCCCTCGAACCGCATGTCGGCGTTGGTGACGAGGACGTCGAGCCGGCCGAGTCGGTCGATCGCCTGCTCGACGGCTCGGTCCGAACTGGACCGGTCGCGGTGGTCGCAGGCGAGAAACGAGCTGCCGGTCTGGTTCGCGATCGACGCGCCGCGCCCGCGATCGCCGCCCGTGAAGGCAATCGTCATGCCTTCGTCGCACAAGCGCTGTACACAGGCGCTTCCGATGTCCGACGTCCCGCCGGTAACGAGCCCGCACCGGCCGTCGAGGCCGAGCCGGACGGTCACCGTTGCCCCCCCTCGCGCGCGGCGGCGTTCGCTCTGAGGGCCGCGCGCATACCGCCGTCGACGAGCAGGATCGAGCCGTTGCAGAACGCGCCGTCGTCGGAGGCGAAGAACACGACGGCGCCGGCGACGTCGGCGCCGGTTCCCACCCGGGCCAGCGGCGGGAGCGTCCAGCCTCCCGGATCGGAGTCCTCGTTGCGCCCGGCAACGTAGCTCGCCATGCCGGGCGCGGTGTCGCCCGGACAGACGGCATTGACGCGGATCCCGCGTGGGCCCCCGTCGACGGCCAGCGTTTGCACGAGCATGTTCACCGCACGCTTGGAGACAGAATAAGCGGCGATTGCCGTCTCGCCCCACACGCCGGCGTCGGAGGAGATCATCGTGATCGAGCCGCCACCGGCGGCACGAAGGTGCGGCAGACAAGCAACGGCGTAGCGGTAGTAGCCAACGAGGTTGGTCTGCAGGACCGCGTCCCACGCGGCGTCGGTGGTCTCCGACAGGTTTGCCTCGTGAAGGACGCCGGCGTTAGTGACGAGCACGTCGAGACCACCGAGCTTCGCGACCGCGGAGCTGACCGAGGACCGCACCGCGGCGCCGTCGCGCACGTCCGCCCACACGAATTCCGCGCCCGTCCGGGCCGCGAACTCGCGCCCGCGCGGCTCATCTCGACCGGTGCAGACGATCGCTGCCCCCTCGGCTCGGAACCGCTCGACGATCGACGCGCCGATCCCCGAGGTCCCTCCCGTGACAAGTGCCCGTGTCCCCTCGAGTCGCGCCATCTCTGCCATCTGCCCACATGCCATCCTCTTCAAAACCGCGACAGTTGCATCGGCTTCCGAGGACGTATACGTTACCCGCCTCGGTTCAGAGCGCGGACCGGAAAACGACCCGAGGAGAGCTTATGGAAGCCGGCGTCCAGGAGGTCAGCCCGCAAGGGGCACGTTCGCGGCTGACCGGAGGGACCGAGCTCGCGAGAAACTCGCTCGGGCTCCCGCAGATCCTGTTCTGCATCGTCACCGGATCGGCGCCGCTGGCGGCGATGATGTTCAACGCCCCGCTGTCGGGTCTGGGCATCGGCGTCTCGGTACCGTCGGCCTTCTGGGTCGCTGCCGTGTCCTTCACGTTGTTCTCGGTCGGGTACATCGAGATGGCGAGGCGCGTGACCACCGCGGGCGGCTTCTACTCCTACACGTCCTACGGCTTCGGCCGGATCATCGGCCTGGGCACGGCAATCGGGATCGTCGTCGCCTACGCGCTGTTCGCCGTCGGTGTCAACGGGGTGACCACGTACTTCGCCAACACGAGCCTCAACAGCCTCTTCGGCATCAGCATGGACTGGCGGATCTACGCCTTCGGGTTCATCGCGATCCTGTTCGTCGTCACCTACTTCCACATCGAGGTGGTCGCCCGGATCCTCGGCCTCTGCCTGCTGGGCGAGCTCGTGATCCTGTTCATCTTCTCGTTCTCGGTTCTCTTTCAGGGCGGCGGTCCGGACGGAATCCTGTGGTCGGCCCTGAATCCATTCGGGATGTTGAGCGGTGGAGTCGGCGTGAAGGGGGCGGCAACGGTCTTCGGCGCCTCGGCGGCCGGCGTGGGTTTCTTCGGCGCCTACTGGTCCTGGGTGGGGTTCGAGATGGCGCCCAACTACGCCGAGGAAGCCAAGAATCCGAAGAAGATGATGGCCTACGCCATCTACATCTCGTGCATCGGACTCGGCCTCGTCTACACGTTCTGGTCCTGGATGCTGGTCACCGCCTACGGCGGCGGCAAGAACCAGTGGCCGTGGGCCGTCTCGACCCAGTACGGGATCAAGACCGCACCCGCCAGCGTCGGCCTGCCGAAGGGCGACTACTCCAGCGTCTACTACCCGGTCGCCCAGCAGTTCGGCGGCGTCTGGCTGAAGGACCTCTTTCAGATCCTGATCATCACCGGGTCGTTCGCGTGCTCGCTGGCATTCTGGAACACCGCCAACCGCTACCTGTTCTCGATGGGGCGCGAGGGGATCCTGCCCCGGGTGCTCGGCCGGACGCACTCCAGCCACAAGAGCCCGTTCGCGGCCACGCTCGTGGTCGCTGCCTTCTCCATCATTCTCACGCTGCTGTTCGCCACCGGCCTGGCCGGAGGGGCTCAGCGCTCGGCGCTGCACATCGGAGTCTCGAATCCGCTGGTGGCGCTGTCTCAGATCGGCACCTGGCTGCCGTTCCAGGGCAACCTGCTCCTGTTGCCGATCATGTCGTTGTGCAGTGTGGCCATCCTCGTCTACTTTTTGCGAGACGCGCGCGACGGGTTTCATCCGTTCAAGACGTTGATAGCCCCGATCCTGGGGGCTGGGTCGATCGCCTTCGCCGTCTACCTGATGGTCTCCAACCGCGCCGCGCTGACCACGGGCAAGAACACGGGCTGGACGTACTGGTCGCCGTTCATCGCGCTCGGAGTGTTCGTCCTCGGCCTGCTGCTCGGTATCGGTTATCGCCAGTGGTCCAGACGTCGCTACGACGCCATCGGCAGGTTCGTCCACGAAGAGGCATGACGCCGGTTTCTCGATGATGCGCACGGGGGTGGTGGCGTGTCGCTCGTCACCGCCATCCCGGGCGAGCTGAGGTTTCACGGGATTGAGCCGCGGCGGGAGGCGTGGGGCTTCGGGATCTCACTGGACGAGGCGCAGCCGCAGGGCGGAGGCCGCATCGTCGGCCGCGTCGAGCGCCGCCATCGGCGCCGTGACCGCCGTCCGCTGGTCGTGGACGTCCGCTGCGATGCGTGCTGGATGGATGTCGCGCCTCAGCTCGTGGGGCGCAGGAAACTCCTCCACTGGACGACGTACGGTGAGATCCGCAACCGATTCGTGCCGATCTGGCTCGAGGAGGAGGTCTTTCGTGCTTCGCTCGACGTGGGGCCTGTGGAGGACGCCAACTGGAGGCAGTTCTCGTTCGAGCTTCCCGAGGGCCTGCCGCGCGCCCTCGAGGGGACGTTCGTCGCGTTCCGCTGGCGAGTCGAGGCTCGGCGCACCCGCCGCGTGGGAACGGCACTGGCGTCGCTCCCCCTGCTCCTGGTCGAGCCGCAGAACCTGCCCGTGGTTCGGGTCGAGACGAGCCCGATCGGCACCTGGCGGTTGCTCGAGTGGCGGTCCGAGGATGACGTCGGTGGGTCCGGCGGCCCGTGCTCGGTCAGCTACGACGCCCGCCGCCCCACCGACCTGCCGCTGGCGGGCGAGACGCGAGCGGCCGAGCTCGTGCGGCGCAACACCACGTGACCGCGCGCCTTCTAGGTCATCATCCCTGCTCTTGCGCCTCGTCAGTGCCCTGTTCACGTTGCTCGTCGTTGGGGTCGCGGTCGGGGTCGCGCCGGCCTCTGCCGCCTCCGGCTGCCCGACCGAGACCTTCCTGAGCTTCAACCACCTCGCCTATGCGGCGACGACAATTCCCGTGGCCACGGCGCTCTCGCCCGGCTCCGGTCTTGGCGTGGGCACGGTCGACGAGCCGACCAACGCCAGCGGCTGCCGACGGGCGGAGGCGCCAGCCCGGGTCGTGGCGGCCGGCTCGATCGAGCCGACGGTCGCGG
>JALYZL010000630.1 GCA_030948875.1 Actinomycetota bacterium | reverse complement strand
GCGACGAGCAGTTTCGCTTGATCAACGAGCGGGTGGGAGCGGCGATCGCCGTGGGTCAGCCGGCGATCAGCATCGACACCAAGAAGAAGGAGCTGGTCGGCGAGTTCAAGAACCCGGGGCGTGAGTGGCATCCCGAGGGTGAGGCGCCGCGGGTGAACACCTACGACTTTCCGAGCATGGCGTCTGGGAAGGCGGTCCCCTACGGGGTCTATGACATCGCCGATGACTCAGCGATGGTGTCGGTCGGGATCGATCGCGACACCGCCCAGTTCTCGGTCGCTGCGATCCGGGCGTGGTGGGATCAGTTCGGCTCGCCTCGCTACCCCGAGGCCAAGACCCTGACGATCACCGCCGACTGCGGCGGCTCAAACGGCAACCGCACCCGCCTGTGGAAGACCGAGCTGCAGAAGCTCTCAGACCACACCGGCCTGCAGATCACCGTCTGCCACTTCCCGCCCGGCACCTCGAAGTGGAACAAAATCGAGCATCGCCTGTTCAGCTTCATCTCCAAGAACTGGCGCGGTCAGCCACTGATCTCCTACGAAGTGATCATCAACCTGATCGCCGCGACGAGCACCAGCACCGGGCTAGAGGTCTACGCCCGCCTCGATCAGAACGAGTACCCCAAGATCGAGGTCACCGATGCCGAACTGGCCGCGGTCAACCTCACCCCAAACACGTTCCACGGAGAATGGAACTACTCAATCAAGCCCATCACCTAATTGATAGACGGTTCCTAAGGAGATCCTCGCCGGCTACTACCTCCTTGAGTGCGCGGATCTCGACGAGGCTCTGCGGCATGCGAAGCGCGTTCCGCTGAGGCGGTACGAATCGGTTGAGGTGCGGCCGGTCGTGGAGGATCCGCTGGCTGTGGGGGACGCCGGGGAGTGAGCGGGCGGGCTGTGGATCCCGGGGCAGCGCTTGAGCGGGCGTTTCGCGAGGAGCGCGCGGCCGTGCTCGCCACCCTGATCCGGTAGTCGGCGATTTTCAGCTCGCGGAGGACGCGGTCCAGGATGCGTTCGTGGACGCAGCCGCGAGCTGGGGTCGTGATGGCGTTCCGGCGAACCCGGGGGCGTGGGTCACCGTCGCCGCGCGCCGGCGGGCGATCGATCGCCTCAGACGGGCCAGAGCGCTGTCGGACCGGGCCGCCAGGCTTGCGCAGCTGGTGGCGCTCAACAGCGAGGACGAGTACCCGTCGATGAGCGAGCGGGGCGCGATCGTCGATGATCGGCTGCGGCTGATCTTCACCTGCTGCCACCCGGCGCTCGACCAGTCCGCCCGCGTCACATTGACGCTTCGCGCGGTCGGAGGACTCTCGACCGGCGAGATCGCGCGCGCGTTCCTGGTCGCCGAGGCGACGATGGGCAAGCGGATCGTGCGCGCCAAGCGGAAGATCGCCGACGCCAAGATCCCCTATCGCGTCCCGCCCGATGAGGAGCTACCGGACCGGACGGGCGGCGTGCTTCTCGTTCTCTATCTGATCTTCAACGAGGGGTACGCGGCGACCGAGGGCGATGAGCTGATCCGCGGCGAGCTGTGCGCCGAGGCGATCCGCCTCGGGCGACTGCTCGCGAGGCTGATGCCACGACGAGGGCGAGGTGTGCGGGTTGCTCGCGCTGATGCTGCTGCATGACAGTCGCAGGCGAGCGCGGCTGCGCGAGCGCCGGTACGTCGCGTTGGACGAGCAGGACCGGTCGCGGTGGGATCAAGCGAAGCTCGAGGCGGGCCTGGCGGCGCCGGCACGAGCCGTCAGGTTCAGGCGGCCCGGGGAATACCAGTTGCAGGCCGCGATCACGGCGTTGCACATGGAGGCGGGCGGCACGGACTGGGCGAAGGTCGCGGAGCTGTACGTCGCGCTCGCCCTGCTCAGCCCGTCCCCGGTGGTCGAGGTGAACCGGGCGGCGGCGGTCGGCTTCGCCGCGGGACCGGACGCGGGCCTGCGGCTGCTCGAGCCGTTATTGGCCGACCCGCGGCTCGAGCGTTACCAGCCGCTCCACGCCGCGCTCCGGCGCCGTGCCGGCGAGACCGCCGCGGCCAAGGCCGCGTACCAGCGAGCGATCGCGCTGACCGCCAACGCCGTCGAGCGTGCCGAGCTCGAGCACCGGCTGCACGCGCTGGGCGGAGCCCTTCGGGCCTTTACGGGCACGGACGCCCCGAGTTCGCCTGGCGGCGAACATCCCGGCGGCTGACCGGCGCTGTCCAAACCGCACTTGCTGCTTCGTCGGGTGGATGAACCCCCGATCGAAGGAGCCGTAATGCCCCCTGAGACCAACGGCAAGACCTGGACGCTGGTGCTCGCCGGACTCGCAGCGTTCATGACCGCGCTCGACACGCTGGTCGTTACGACCGCTCTGCCCGTGCTCCGCGTCGATCTCCACGCCAGCCTTGCGGGGCTCGAGTGGACCGTTAACGCGTACAACCTCGCGTTTGCGTGCTGTCTGCTGACCGGAGCCGCGCTCGGCGACCGGTTCGGCCGCAAGCGCATGCTCCGCGTCGGCCTGTTCGTGTTCACCGCCGCGTCGGCGGCATCCGCCCTCGCCCCGAGCGTGCAGGCGCTCGTGATCGCCAGGACGCTCCAGGGCGTGGGCGCCGCGCTCGTCGCCCCGCTGACGCTAACCCTGATCTCGGAGGCGTTCCCGCTCGAGAAGCGCGGGGCCGCGATCGGCCTGTGGGGCGGGATCGTCGGGCTCGCTGTCGCCGCCGGCCCCGTCGTCGGCGGCGCGGTCGTCAGCGGGATCGACTGGCACTGGATCTTCTGGCTGAACGTCCCGATCGGGCTCGCCTTGATCCCGGCCGCCGCTCGCCGTCTGACCGAGAGCCATTGGGATTCGCCTGCTTCCGTAGACGTTTCCGCCGATGATCGTCGCCCCGATTGCCGGCGCGCTCGCCGACGGCTACGGCAACCGGCCGTTCATGGTCCTCGGCTTGGCGCTACAGGCGGCAGGCTACGCATGGGTGGCGATAATCGTGGCACCGGGAATCGACTACCTCCAGCTCGGCGCTGCGTTCACCGTCGCGGGCGTCGGTACCTCGTTCTGCTTCCCCACCGTCGCGAACGCGATCATGGGCGCCGTCCCGCTGCAGGAAGCCGGGGTCGCCTCCGGAACCAACAGCGCGCTACGCGAGCTCGGCGGTGTGCTCGGCGTCGCCGTCCTCGCCTCCGTATTCATCCGCCACGGCGCCTACACCTACACGACCCCCCGCGCGTTCATTCAAGGATTCACGCCCGCCCTCTGGGTCGCGGTCGGGCTCTCAGCGCTCGGGATCGTCGCCGCGACCCTCACCGGCGGGCGGCAGCAGCCGACAGAAGCCACCGCGCGCGATCCCGGTCCCAGAAGCACGAGCCGCCTAGCTAGGGAGCCTCTCACCTAGACAGTTCGCGGCGACCGGAAGGCCGCGTCCCCGGGCCGACGGCCGGCTACGGAGTCGGCTGCGCCAAGGCTCTGGCGGCCCGGCGGGGACGTAGCAACGGGAGGGTGGCCTCGTCGGCGAACTGCTCGCCGGTCATGCCGGTGATGAAGTGTCCGCCGCGGATCAGGCCTCGCGCCTCGAGGCGGCGCAGAGCCCAGAGAATCTCGCGCCACGGAACAGCCAGGCGCTCCTTGAGGTAGACGTCACGGGAGACGATGCCCCATCGCAGCAAGAGCTGCCACGCCACCGTCTCGGCAAGCTCCTCGACCTCGTCGGTCGCCGGGGCGGTGGGGAGCAGCGTCCAGCGGCCCTCGACGGCCTGACCCCATGCGCCGCGCCGGCGGCGCGACCCCTGGACGGGACGGGGCCGCCCGTAGGGATAGGACCGTTGGCGACGGGCGAACTTGGTGCGGGCGTCCAGGAGGGAGCGGACCGCGCCCCACCCGTCAGCGGTGAGCAGCCCGCGGGCGACGCCGTCCCACAGGCCTTCTTCGATCTCGGTTGGGAGGCGACCCGTGATGGCCTGGAGGTCGGAGTGGAACAGGGCGCCGCGCCCGTGCAGGGCATCGAGCACCGCTCGCCCTGACCCGGCCGGGGGTTCCGCCGGTGCCGTGGCTCCGCGGTGCGCCTGCAGCAGCCAGGGCAGATCCTGGCGCAGCATGAAGGTGATCGGTGTCCGCCGGGACGGAGTCTTGGCCGGTCCCGCGCGCTTCGCGGCGGCCGGAGCGGCGGGATCGTCAGCCCGAACCGGCTCGAGGACGGACAGGCGGCCCCACGCCACCTCGCCCGACAGGCACAGGTCGTCGAGCCACTCGGGGCGATAGGACTCGACCCGCTCGGCAAAGATCCGCTCCCACTCTCCGGCCGGCGATTCCAGGCCCTGGAGCTGCTCGATCACCTCGGCCAAGCCGGCCCGGCCCTGGCGCTGAGTCCCGGGAGCGGCGTGCCACCAGGACTCGAGGAAGACCTGCCACTCTTCCTGGGTGATGGGGCGGACCGCGGCGCGCCGGCGCTCGCGGGTGTAGGAGTGGATGCGGGCGAGCAGCCGTCGGGCGCACCACTGCTCGCCACGGTCGTCCTCGAACCGTCCGGCCACCGCGAATCCGCGACCGCGCAGCGCCTCGAGGGCGATCACCACCGAGGATGGCTCGAGCCCGGTGGCGGCGGCGAGATCGTCCGCGGTAACCGGACCGGAGATCTCCAGGTGGCCCTGAATAAGCACCACAGCCGCGTCATCGGCGCTCACTGCATCGCGCGCTCGCGCCAAGCTCGGCGGAAGCGGGTGATCGGGGACGAAGCGAGCGCCCGGGAAGAGAGCCTCGATCTCGCCCCGGCGCTCGGTCGCCCCCCAGAGCAAAGCAGGACCGTGGACCTCGAAGCATCGTCCGGCGCGGGCCAGCGCTCCGAAGGGCTCGACCCAATCGTGCCGGGGGCGCGTCGCGACGAGCGACAGGAGCACGTCGTGAAGCTCGTCGGGATCGCGCACGTCGGGAGTCGCCTCGGACCGCACCCGCTCGATCGCCTCTGGGTCGAGCCGACCGAGCTCGCGGGGCTCGACGGGCAGGCCACGGCGCAGCGGCACCGCGCGCGAGCGGCGCTCGCCGATCTCCGCGTCTTCGTCGAGGTAGGTGAAGGGAGCGCCGCCCAGGATCTCGTGCGCGAGCACGCTCGGCTCGACGGTGTCGACGAAATGGACGCGCACCGTCCCCTGCTCGAAGCGACGGACCAGCGCCTTGAGGCCCTCGATGTCCATCGCCTCGTTCAAGCAGTCGCCCATCGTCTCCCGCACGAGAACGTGGTCGGGGATCTCGACTGGGCCGGCCGGGGCATTGTCCTGACAGGCGGCGAGCGACGGGAACACCGCGGCCATGAGGTCGGCCGCCTCCATACGCTGGATGTTGAAGGGGTTCACCCGACCGCCTTTGCGGCGCAGGACGGCGAGCGAGCGATTGAGGTTCCAGCGCCAGCGGGCGGTGAACATGGGGCTGCGCAGCACGGCCTGGGAGACGGCGTCCTCCACGTTATGCGAGCGAAGAAAGGCGGGCACGTCCTCGAGCGGGAACGAGTGCTGGGGACCAAGCGAGAGGAGGACGGCATCGTTGCTGGCCGCGGCCTGGAGCTCGAAATCGAAGGTCAGGCAGAACTTCTTGCGCAACCCGAGGCCGAACGCTCGGTTGATCCGAGCCCCCAAGGGGGCGTGGACGATCAGCTGCATGCCCCCGGTCTCATCGAAGCACCGCTCGAACACGATGTCCTCGTGGGTCGGGCACACGCCGCCGAGCGCGGCCCGCCCGGCGCGCAGGTAGTCGACGACCAAGGCGGCGGCCACGATGTCGACCCCCGAATCCTCTTGAACGAAGGTGATCGCGACCTCACGTCCGCCCGCATCGAGCCGTTGCGCCACCGCGCTGCGGAGCCGGGACACCTCTTCGGAGAGCTCGTCGGTACGGCCCGGCGCCTCGCCCAACCAGAACGGGATTGTCGGGTGCCTGCCGGCGGCGTCACGTACGCGCAGGACGCCGTTGGTCACCTGCACGATCTGCCATGGGTGGGTGCCCAAGAGGAACACGTCGCCCTGCATGGACTCGATCGCGAAGTCCTCGTTCACGGTGCCCACGAACACGTCGCCGGGGTCCATGAGCACGCGGTAGTCGCCGGTCTCGGGAATCGCTCCGCCCGAGGTCAGGCTGGTCAGGCGCGCGCCACGGCGAGCGCGGAGCTGCCCGTTGACCCGGTCACGATGGAGATAGGCCATGCGACGGCCGCGCCCGGTCTCGATCCCGGCGCAGACGAGCTCGAGAACCTCCTCGAACTCTTCGCGCGTGAGCCGGCGGTAGGGCCAGGCTCGCGTCACCAGGGCGAAAAGCTCCTCCTCGGCCACGCCTTGCTCGCCTCGGGCGGCCGTCTCGGCCACGATCTGCTGGGCGAGGATGTCGAGTGGCTGCTCGGGCGGGTGCAAGGCATCCAGGCGTCCCCGCTGGACCGCGGCCAGCAGCGCGGTGCATTCGACCAGGTCATCGCGGGTCGTCGGATACATGATTCCCCGAGGGACACCGGTACGATGGTGGTTGGCCCGACCCACGCGCTGGAGAAAAGTGGCGATGCTGTGCGGCGAGCCGATCTGGCATACGAGCTCGACCGGCCCGATATCGATGCCGAGCTCGAGCGAAGCCGTCGCCACCAGCGCCCGCAGCTCTCCGGCCCGCAGGCGCCGCTCGACCCGCTGGCGGCGCTCACGCGACAGCGATCCATGATGCGCGGACACCTCGTCCTGGCCCAGCCGCTCGCCGAGCTGATGGGCCACTCGCTCAGAGAGCTTTCTTGTGTTGACGAAAACGAGCGTCGTTCGCTGCTCGGCCACGTGCGAGGCGATCTGGTCGAGGATCTCGTCGAACTGGTCGCCGGAGATGGCCGCCTCGAGCTCGCCGTCGGGGAGCTCGAGCGAGACGTCGAGGCGGCGACGGTGCCCGGCGTTGACGATCGCCGGGAGCGGCAGCGCCCCTCCCACGAGCAGGCCGGCAGCCGTCTCGACCGGCTCGACCGTCGCCGACAGCCCGATCCGGACGGGCGGACGCTCGGTCACCGCCTGCAGGCGCTCGAGCGAGAGCGTGAGATGCGAGCCGCGCTTATCGCGCGCGAGGGCGTGGATCTCGTCGACGATGACCGTGGTGACGGTCGCCAGGGTGGCCCGCGACCGTTCGGCGGTCAGATACAGGTACAAGGACTCTGGGGTGGTGACGAGGAGGTTAGGGGGCCGTCGGAGCATCATCTGCCGCTCCGACGACGTCGAATCGCCCGTCCGCACCGCGACGGTGATCGGCGCCGGCTCGTGGCCGAGCTCGCGGGCAACCTCGGCGATCTCCGCGAGGGGCTCCTCGAGGTTGGTGTGAACGTCGACCGCCAGCGCCTTCAGCGGGCTCAGGTAGACGACCTGAGTGGCGCCCTCGATCGCCTCGCCGGCATCGTGCGCGCGGTAGAGCGCGTCGATCGCGGCTAGGAATCCCGCCAGGGTCTTGCCCGAGCCCGTGGGGGCGCAGATGAGCGTATGGCGACCCGCGAGGATCGCCGGCCATCCTCCGGCCTGGGCCTCGGTCGGTCCCTCACCGAACCGCCGCTCGAACCACCCCCTCACGGCAGGATGAAATGACTCGAGAACCTCGGATCCCGAGGAAACGGCGGAGGTGGACATCACTGAGCTCACGCCCCTAGTGCAGCACATTCACCGAGCGCCGCGCAACCCCGCGACAGCCTCACGACGGCGATCAATCGTCTAGCATCATGCCGACGATCCGTCGGGTCGTGCATGTGGGCAGGAAGGGCCGGATTCATTGCCGATGCTTGGATTCGTAGGCAGCCGAAGGCTGCAAAGGAGCGCACTTACATGACTTATTCCAACTTGGCGCGTGCGCTGAGCACACTAGCCGCGGCGCTTGCCACGGCCTCGATAGGCGCAGCTCTCCTGGCGGGTGCAGCTCAAGCCAATCACGCCTGCTCACCTCCCACCAAGTACCCGGGTGGCAACGGGTACTTCACGTCGCTCGAGGTCCATAACACCAACTGTGCGACTGGCGACAAGGTCGTCTTCGCGTGGTACCACTGTCGGACGAAAAACGGGGTCTCCGGACACTGCAACATGCATGTCGTCGGCTTCGCTTGCACGGAGAAGCGAGTCACGATTCCGACAGAGTTCAACGCGCGCGTCACGTGCCACAAGGGATCCGCGACGGTGATCCACACGTACCAGCAGAACACCTGAGGCGTCTATGAGTCGCGCGGCACATGTTGGCCTAGCGTCAGCGCGAGCAGGTTGCGGGTGCCCGCGGACGACCCGGGTTCGTCCGGCCGACCGGAATCGAGCGATCGTGCCCAGGCGCGCGGTCCGCGCCCGGCGCGCCTGCGTGTTATCGCTTCTTAGCGTCCTGCTGATGGCCGCTCCTGCGTCCGCACAAGCCCCAACCCTCTCAGTCCAGGGCACGGCCGCAGACACCGCGCCCCCGACCCTCATCCAGGCGCCTCCCCCGACTCAGCCATCGGTAACGATCACCGGGGTCACCATTGACCCAGATCACAGGGTCGTCAGCGTTCGGTTTAGCGCCACCGGTCACACGAGCGGGTTCAAGTGCGCCCTGGCGGTAAACGGGAAGGGCCCGCAGGTCGGAGATTGCCGTTCGCCGCAGGTGTACACGAAGCTCCGTCCCGGCGTAGACCACGTCACGGTTGTTGCCGTCGGCCCTGACGGAGCCCCCGAAGCGTTCGCGACACGCAAACTCACCGTTCCCATCGAGTTCTCCAATTGCTGGGGAGCCGCGTCGCGTGATCCGGAGCATCGCTGTGGCAACCGGGCGTTGAAGTACGCCGTGGTCCCCACGCCCTCAGATGCGCTGCTCATCCCGCTCGGTTATTGCGGTGGAGAGCACAAGGTCGGCGCGATCAGCCAGTGTAGCTTCGGCGTAGATCCTGGTGAGGCGCGCGCGACAGTCGCACTCATCGGAGATAGCCACGCGGCCGCGTGGCTGCCAGCGATGCAGTACGTCGCCACGGACAATCGCTGGGCGGGGATCGCGTACATCCACAACGGCTGCCCATTCTCGACGGCGCTGGTCATAGGACCCAGCTCGTACGCGAGCGACTGCTACACCTGGGCGCAAGCAGTCACGCGCTGGCTTGTGCAGCATCCCGAGATATCCACAGTAGTGATCACAGGGTCCGATCAACGAGCGTTCGCGAGCTCCGCGGAGGCGGGATACGAACAGGCTTGGCAGGCGCTTCCGCGCTCAGTACACCGCATCGTCATCATCCGTGACGTGCCCCGCGCCGTTCTTGGCGAGTCCGACTGCGTGACGCGCGCCATTGCGCGCCATCGCGTCGCCGGCATCGGTTGCACACAGCCGCGGTCTGCCGTTATCACTCCTGATCTCGAGGCCGACGCGGCTTTGGCCTCAGGATCGCCCCGCGTACATCTCCTCGACTTCACGCCGTTCTTCTGCGACAGCCAGCGGTGCTTCCCGGTAGTCGGCGGGGTGCTGGTCTTAAAGGACCTCGGGCACATGACGCGGGAGTTTGCCGTCACGCTCGGCCCGTACTTGCGGCGCGGCATCGACGCGCTTCTGTAGCCGCAATCGGCTCGCACATCCGTCCACGCGTCCTGATTGGGCCTGATGCGTTCGTGCACTACAGCCGAGATTGTGAATGAGCCCTACGGCCCTCCTGGCCGGGATGCCATACCATGCGCCCTCAGACCCACCCAGTCGAACACCGAACGGGCTGCACGAGGAGGCAGGGCATGGCGCTGCGCAGCTGGTTTTGTGCCGTTTCCGTCATCGTATCTGTCTTGCTCACGAGCGTCGCGGCTCAGGGCGCGATAAAGCAGCGGGGGCCTCGACTGGCGCACGCCGCAGCGAACCCGCTTTCGGTCCACTGGCTGGCACCCGCCGAAGGCAGCACGGTCACAGGAACCTTGAGTGCGTCGAGCTGCCAAATCACCACTCACGACAGCGCCAGGGTGGCGAAGGTTCTCTTCTTCCTCGACGGGACGCTCGTGCACACCGACACCCACGCGCCGTACTCATGTCAATTCGACACCGCGCCGCTCGTCGGCGCCACGCACATCCTGAAGGCCAAGGCTTATGACGTGAATGGGAACGTGATGTCGGCGTACTTGTTTGTGACTACGCCGTCGACCGGCCCACCCCCAATCACCGTGACCGTAGAGGGCGACTCGTTGACGGGTGGCTCGTGGTGGCGCATGCCCCCGTTCCTCGGGCCGTCCTTCGAACTAGCGTCGGTCTCTGCGCGTATCGGACGGCCCTCGGTCGAAGGACTTGCGGTGCTGCGCCATCAGCGGCTAGGGCAGATCGTCGTCTTCGCACTCGGGACCAACGACTGGTGGGCCCGGCCTTCCGCGTATCGCGAGCATCTCACGGAGGTTCTCCAGCTGATTGGTCCGAGCCGCTGTCTCGTCGTGCCGACCATCTCGGACACGGGACGGACGACCAACGCGCTCAACGGAATCCTGCGGTCGCTGGCCACACGCTACGGCCCGCATCGACTGCAGCTCGCGCTCTGGGCGGAGGCCGTGGCCGCGGGTCGCGTGCGACTCCCCGACAAAGTGCATCCGACGACCCAGGGCGGATGGCAGGCGCGCGCGCGCATCGTCGCGGCGGCCGTGCGCGCCTGCGCCGCACCCTGAGCAATCAGCGTGTGCTCGCGTGACACCCGATCGCTTCGAGAGGCTCCCAGCTTACGCAGGCCAGATGCCGGTCTACTCGATTGATTGCAGCCGTCCTGTTCGAGACTCCGAGGCGGCTGTAGATGTGCGCCAGATGGTGGGCCACCGTTCTCGGGCTCACGCTGAGCTGCCGCGCGATCTCGGCATTCGTGGATCCGGTCTTGGCCAGTAGCAGGATCTCGCCCTGACGGCTCGTGAGCCCGAGCGCGACGAGATCCCGGGGTTGGGTGCTACGGGGGACGAACTCGACGAGGATGGCCGCCGGGTACGCCGCGCCGGCAGGCACGCGATGGGCGTTCACCCCGTCGACGTAGAAGCCGTTCCAGTCCGTGGGCGTGGTCGTCGCCGGGTTGCCGGAGGTCGCGATCGAGCCCTGCTTGAAGCCGTTGTTGTCGGCGGCTACGCACAGCGTCGTCGACGCGCAGGACATCCGGTAGGGCGCGTAAGAGTCGCGGCTGGAGATGTTGTCGGTCGACCAGGTCGGACTGCTCGCCCCCGCGTCGGTTGAGCTGAGCACGACGGCGCCGATCCCGCCATCGACGCCCCAGCCGCCCACGCACTGGGCGGCTGTGGCCGATGCCGCGACGCAGGAGGCGGTGAAGATCGAAAAGCCTGCCGGGCCGGCCGACGCAGGAGACAGCGTTTAGCGACTTGCCGCTGTCGATCAGGTGCGATGACCAGGTCGGCGATCCCGCCGTAGGGTTGCTCGAGATCAGCGCGTTTCCCGCGTCGTCGACCGTGGTACAGAGGACGGCGGTGCCCGACGTCGCCACGCACGAGACGCTCGTGAGGTGGTGACCGCCGTCGACCAGCGTGCTCGACTACATGGGCGAGCTCGCCGCCGGGTTGGTGCTGACGAGGGCGTGCCCGGTGTTGTCGACCGCGACGCACACGAGCGGCGAGGCGACGCACGAGACGTCGTTCAGGGCTGTGCCGCCATCGATCCCGGTCACCCTCTAGGCCGACGCCGCGGCACCGCTGGGGTTGGTCGAGGCGACGGCGTTGCGCGCGTTGTCGACGCCGACGCAGAGCGGTCCGCTGACACACGAGAGGTCGTCGAAGCTGTCGGGCGCGTCGACGCTGACGCGCGCGTTCCAGCCGGGCGCGCCGTGGCTGTGAACGCCGTTGAGCGGGTCGGTGGAGCTGATGATGTTCCCGCTGGAGTCGCCGACGACGCACAGCGTGGGTGCGCTGCCCGTGCAGGAGACGGCCCTCGTGAAGTCAAGCGACGAGGGCAGGAACACGCCGTGACCATCGATCGCGAACGGCGCTGCCCAGCTCAGCGGCGAGGAGACCGCGAGCGCCGCGCCGGGCGTGAGCGCCCCGACGGCCCAGATCGCCCCGATGGCGATGGCGGCTCGCCGCCAACCCCGCGGCCCGCGCCATCGACTCACGCGCGAGTCGATTCGCTGCCAGCTCGAGCTAGACGCCGGTTGACCGAACAGGCCATCGTCGAGCGACTCTAATCTGGGCGAAGGGCTCCGCGCAATAGGCAGATTTGCCTATTCTTGGGGCTACGCCGTATGAGCCCGGGACCTGTTGCCGCGCCGACTCAGCGAGCGTCGGCCGAATGGCGCGCAGATCCGCGGGAAGCGCAGCGTCACACACCTCCGCGCCCTTAGTCGTAGTGCCGAAGGCGCACCCAGAGCGCCCGCCACGGTGCGGTAGTTCGGCAGAGCAGGACTGGGAGCCCTTGCTCGTTGTTGTTGAGGCCGACGCCATTGTCGACGGTCGCCAGCGTGCGACATGCGTCGAAGTCGGGCAGCGCGGCCGCGGTGTCATTGAAGCCGACGAGCAAAGCATGGGTGTCGGTGGCCGGTGGGATTCCCCAGGCGCTGAATCCGTTGTGGTCGCTGTACGCGCGCGGGAGCCGAGGCGCCGATCCGAGGAGATCGATCGCGCCGGCCTCGCCATAGTTGCTGGTATAGATCGCCGTGTGGCGGCGTTCGGCGGCTGGGATCTGCCGCCATGCGCCCGAGACGGTCTGCACGAAGCGAGGCCAGCCGACCGTCTCGCCCTGAGCGGGATTGATCGCCATGACGATGCTCCCCTGGAGGTCGCGTTCGGGGAGAAGCGGCAAAGCGATCACGGCGTTGATGGCGGCGCTGAGCGCGAGCGCGGCGCCCAGGAGCCGTGTGCGTCTCCGCGCGCGGATGGTCCAGTCGGCGGTGGGTCGCGCGCCGAGACCCAGCAGGAGGGGGTAGAGGCTCGCGAGGTAATACGCGTGGCCGTCGCCGGCGAGGTAAAGGACGGCCATTACGGCGTAGGTGACAGGCACGAAGCGCAGGTCGCGCCATCCGGCGCGGCGAAACGGGGCGAGCAGCCCGGCGATCCACACCGGCACGAGGAACACGCTGACCATGACGAGCTGGAAGGGGACAAAGCCGGCCCGACCACCCTCCTGGCTGCCCGCGATATTCCCGGCAACGGTGAGCTGCGGCCAGCCATGCTGCTGCTGCCAGATCACGTAAGGCGCAGCGAGCAACACCGCCGCGATGGCACCGCCGGCAGCCCACCGTGATCGCGGGGGCGATCGCGGACCAACGACCAACAGCGTGACCACCATCACGGCGGCCACCAGGCCCACCTGAGGCTTGGCCTCCACGCCAACCCCCACGACCACGCCGGCGGCCAGGAGCGAAGCGCCGCTACCACGGACGACCGCCCGGATCGCCAACCAGCCGAGGAGGCTCGTGCTCAACATGTCGAACGTCGTGGTGCTCACCAGGTGGGCGACGGCAAGGGCAAAGCCAGAACAGGCCGTGCACGCCGCGGCGATGATCTGCGCGCGCGTGCCCGCGCCGACCTCTCGCGAAATGAGCGCGGCAAGGATCGTCGTCGCGGCCGCAGCCAGGGCCGAGGGGCTTCGGAGCAGCAGAAGCGACCCCGGCGCGAGAGCGTTCATCGCCGAGCACAACAGCGGAACGAGTGGAGGCTGGTCGGGATAGCCGAACGCGGGATGCGACCCGGCGACGATGAAGTACAGCTCGTCGCGGTGATATCCGTACCGCTGAGCTGCCGCGAGCAGAACCGCCGCCTGCGCTGCGGCGATCACCCAGACCCACGCAGGCAGCCGCGTCTCGTCAGCGGTCCTGCCCATCCGCGGCGTGCTCGAACCGCCGAGCGACATCGATGAAACGCGCCTGGGCAAGGACCAGAGTGTGAACGCCGTGCGGCGCGCTGACCAGGAATGCGTGCGCTCGAGAACATCTCGCTTCCGGTGAAGACAGAATTGCGGGCTCGATGCGGACCACGGTGTCGGCCCGAGCACGGCGACGCAGACGCGGCCGGTGGCGCGTCCCGTGGCCGGGTCGAGGCGCGCGAGCTCAGGCCAGCCACTGATACCGCTTCACGTTGCCGATACATACCGAACGCCACCACGAGTCCGCTCTCTCTGAGCCCGCCGGTGGCGTCTGGCAACCCGGTAGTGTGCCGCGGAGATCGTGCCGGCGGCCCCGACCATCACTGTTGTCGGGTCTGCGAATATCGACCTCGTGGCTAGGTGTCAGCGGCTGCCGCGATCGGGTGAAACGGTTGCCGACGCGGAGTTCGCGAGGGTGCCTGGCGGCAAGGGGGCGAATCAGGCGGTAGCGGCGGCGCGGCTTGGCGCTCGGGTTCGTTTCGTGGGGCGGGTCGGTCGTGACGATCTGGTGTTGCGCGCGCTTGAATCCGAGTTGGTCGATGTCAGCGGGGTGGTCCGTGACGAGGGCGAATCCGGCGTCGCGTTGATTGTCGTCGACTCGACGGGGGAGAACCTGATCGTCGTTGCCCCCGGCGCGAACTGGAGATTGTCGGCGGACGATGTTGACGTGGGCGATGCCGACGCGGTCCTCTGCCAGCTGGAGACGCCGTGGGAAGTGGTCCATGCGGCGGCGGCCAGCGGCCGTTTCCTATGCCTCAACGCCTCCCCGGCGCGAGGGCCGGTGGAGCTGGCCCCCGACCTGCTGGTCGTAAACCGCTACGAATATGAGTGCGTCGGCGACTACAAAGGTCTGGTGGCGCTAACCCTGGGAGCTGAGGGTGCGGTACTGCTGGAAGGGGGCCGCGAGGTCGCACGCAGCAGGCCCCCGCGCGTGGTAGCCGTGGACGGCACCGGGGCTGGAGATGCGTTCTGCGCCGCGCTGGTCGTTGGCTTGCTCGAGGGCAGGCCGCGGGAAGCCGCGCTCACATGGGCATGTGCGGCGGGAGCGCTCGCGGCCTCTCGTCCGGGTGCTCAAACCTCGCTCCCGCTGGCTTCCGAGGTCGATGTGGCGGTTGATGTATGACGCAGGTCATCCTCGACTGTGATCCCGGTCATGATGATGCGATCGCCTTGCTGCTCGCGCTCGGCAGCCCGGAGCTGCGGTTGCTCGGCGTGACCACGGTTTCCGGCAATCAGACGCTCGAGAAAACCACGGCCAACGCGATCCGAGTCCTCGACCACGTTGGCCGGATCGACATGTCAGTAGCGGCCGGAGCCGGTTGCCCGCTCGTGCGCACGCTGCAGGTGGCGACCAACGTCCACGGCGAGACCGCCCTCGACGGCCCGGATCTACCCCCGCCAGGGCGTCCGCCGGCGGCGCAACACGCGATCGACTGGATCGCCGACACGCTTACCGCCAGTCCGGATCCGGTCACCCTGCTCGCCACCGGACCATTGACCAATGTCGCGCTGTTCCTGGCCCGGTACCCAGAGCTTGGTTCGCAGCTTGAGCGGATCGTCCTGATGGGAGGGTCGATCGCTTCCGGCAATGTGACCCCGGCGGCCGAGTTCAACATCTGGGTCGACCCGGAGGCGGCACATCGGGTGTTCACCAGCGGGATCGACCTCACGATGGTCGGCCTCGATGTCACCCATCAAGCGTTGATGCGGGCAGAGCACGCGCACCGACTCCGGTCGACGGGCACGGCAGGAGAACTCGTCGCTGACTTATACGACTTCTTCGTTCGCTTCCACCAGCGCGAGTACGGGATCGACGCGGCGCCCGTGCACGACGCGGTGGCCGCGGCCTATCTGATCGACGAAACGCTGCTCGAGACCAAGCACTGCGGGGTCAGGGTCGACATCGACTCCGACGTCTCGCGCGGTCGTACGCACGTCGACCTGCGACGGCACATGGGCTGGGATCCCAACTGCCATGTCGCCGTCGCCATCGATACCCAGCGCTTCTTCGAACTACTGATCGCACGCATCAGCGGGCTCGACTGACGGGCGCGGCGTCCGCTTCGCCGTCGCCGGACAAGCGGGCGTGGATGTGCATGTCGTGCCATCCGTCGGGGTGGAGCCCCTCTTGCCTCTTGACGCCTTCGAGCCCGAACGACGCGAGCTCCGCTACTCGGCATGACGCTGGGTTCAGGGTCGAGTGCATGAGCTCGATCCTGTGCAGACCGACTTCGCCGAACAGCCAGTCGCTCAGCGCGCGCAGCGCCGTGGACGCCACGCGGCGCCCGCGCGCGTGCGGCAGCACCCAGTAGGTGACCTCGGCGAGCCCTTCGGCGAGCTCGACCCGTCTCACGCCCATTCGCCCGAGGACACCGGATCCGTCGCCGATGGCCCAGTCCGCGCCGCGCTCCTGGGCCCAGAGCTCGGCCCGCGACGCGATCCATTCCTGGGCTTCGGAGGGGGTCATCGACCGTGCGTGCCACTGCTGGATGTCCGGCTCGGAGTAAGCCCGCTCGACGGCCGGCGCGTCGGCGGCCTGCCAGGGCCGCAACCTCAGTTCTCCTGCGGACAGCAGCGGTTGAGGAGCTCGCGCCATGCTGCCGGCGGGCACAAATGGGGCGGTGAGTTGCGGCACGAGGCCATTATGAGCAGCCGTACCGTCGTCTCATCCGCGCGGACCTGGCTGGTCTCTCAGCTTATGCGCGCCATCTTCGGCCGGTTCTGGCTCCATGGGCGTTCGGCCTCGAGCTGGGCGGCCAGCGAGAGGATGGTCTTCTCTGCGTTGGGTCTTCCGACGAGCTGCACCCCGAGGGGTAGTCCTTCGCGGCTGAGGCCAGCGGGCACGGAGGCCGCGGGCTGGCCCGTGACGTTCCAGAGGATCGTGAAAGGGGACCCACCCGCTCTCCCACATGTAGGTGGCCGTCGCGCCGCGTCCTTCCATGATCCCAGCCGGCATCGCCGGCTCTGACATCACGGGCGTCAGGAGCACGTCGTGCTCGTCGAAGATCGCACCGATGCGCTTGACCATGGCGGTCTCGGCGGCGAGCAGCCGATCGGTCATGCGCTCGGACACGAGCGCCCCGGGTCGGGCGAACGCGCGGGTGCGGCGCTCTAGGCGCTGAGGCCGCTCCACGCTGCCGGCGACGTCGCGGATCAACCGAAACATGAGTCCGAGGACGACCGGCGCGTCGCGTGCCCGCATCTCGATTTCTCGGTCCCGAACCGTATGCCCGAGCGAGCGGAGGAGGTCCGCTGTCGTGTCGAGCGCGGCGCGCACGTCATCCGACAGCTTGCCGCGCGTTCCCATCGGAAAGCCAGGGGCGATCACGATGCGCAGCGGTCCCGGCGGCGTCTGCGCCGCTTCCAGGAAACCGCGCTCGCCGGCACTGAGGACATCAAGCATCACGCCTGCATCGAGCACCGAGCGAGTCAAGGCGCCAAAGACCACCCAGTGGCCGTGATCACGATCATGAGGAGCGCGCGACACCCGATCACGCTGGGGCTTTAGTCCGAACAGTCCGCAGCACGCGGCGGGGATGCGGATCGAACCCGCTCCGTCGGCGGCCAGCGCCGTCGGCACCATGCCAGCTGCCACGGCGGCGGCCGACCCGCCGCTCGACCCTCCCGGTGTGCGCTCGAGATCCCAAGGATTACGCGTCACACCCCACGTCACGGACTCAGTAAACGGCCACAGCCCCAGTTCGGGCATCTTGGTCTTTCCGACAACGATCGCGCCCGCGGCGCGCACCCGGCGGACGACTTCAGCGTCCGCGGCCGCCGGCGTCACCATCGCCCCTGTCCCGTGGCTGGTGATCTCCCCGCCGATGTCGATCTCATCCTTGACCCCAACCGGGACCCCAGCAACGGCACCCAATCCTGTCGCGCAACGCGCTCGTCAGCCTTCGCCGCCTCTCGCAACGCGCGCTCGGCATAAACCGCGGCGAAGGCGTTCACCTCCCGATCGAGCCGCTCGATCCGGCCC